>NZ_CP024588.1:3130000-3257500 GCF_002754815.1 Roseomonas sp. FDAARGOS_362
CCGCCGAAGAGCAGGTAGGAGACGCCGAACCGCGCATAGGCCTCCATCAGCCCCGGATTGGCGAAGGCGATGACCAGCACCGCCGGCGTCGTCAGCAGGATCGCCGCCCAGCCCAGCGCATGGCGTGTGGCGCTGGCGGCGAGGGCGGAGCCGGGGGCCAGGAAGAAGGCCGCCGGCATCAGCATCAGCAGGTAGTAGTGCGACCAGGAAAGCGGGCTGCTGACCACGGCCATCACCAGCACCAGCATGTATTCCAGGTCCTGCCCGCGGCTCCCCTCCGCGTCCCTGTTCCGCGCCGCGTGCGAGGCGCCTTTCACGCAGGCGAGCAGCGCGGTCAGGTAGAGCAGCCCGACCCCCACCGTGCCGGTCATCCGTTGCAGAGGCGGCGGGGTGCGCAGCGTCTCCCAGTCCATCAGCGCCGCCGGGCCTTCGGCGAGGCGCACCAGGAAGCCCGTCACGGACTGCACGTTGAAGGCGCCGAGCGGATGGCTGCTGAACTGAAGCACGCTGAGCTGCAGCCAGTGCCAGTGCATCTCCCACCCGAAGATGGCGAGGGAAAGCAGCCCGGCCACGCCGCAGAAGCCGGCGAAGCCCGCCGTGGCGCCCCAGTTCCGGCGCAGCAGGAAATACAGGCCGAAGAGCATGAGCGGCAGCTTGATCACCGCCGCGAGGCCGAGCAGCAGCCCCGCCGCCACGTCCCGCCGCCCGCGCAGCAGCCAGAGCCCGGCGGCCAGCATCAGCAGCACGATATGGGTGGTGTTGCCTTCCTTCAGGCTGTTCTGCAGCGGCCCGTTGATGGCGAAGAGCAGCAGCAGCAGCCAGAATCCCGGCCCGCGCAGCCCGGCGAGCCGCACCAGCAGCAGGAAGGCGCCGGCCGTGGCCGCGAGGCCGATCAGCGTGAACAGCACCGCCGCCGCCTTGTCGGGCAGCAGGGCGAAAGGCGCGAAGAGATAGGCCACGACGGGCAGGTTCACGAAGCCGTCCACACCCCGCTCGATCTGTGGCCCCAGCGCCGCGGGGCTGTCCAGCACGGCCTGCCCCGCCTGGTAGTAGGCGGCCCGGAAGTCCTCGAAGAGGTGCCGGGGCTCCGAGATGGCGAAGAGCGCCAGCGCCGCCACGGCGCAGAGGGCCGGCAGGGCCCAGGCCGGCCTCGCCTCCCGGCGTGACAGCCGGAAGAAGAGGAACAGGCTGCCCGCGATCGTCACGAGATCCGCGAGCGGGAGCAGTTTGGTCAGCATGGGACCGTCCGGGCCTCCGTTTGGTGCCGTTCAGATCGTGAGAATCGATCCGCTGAAAGGGCGAAACAAGATATTGTCTCATCATAAAGACTGTTGCGCTTCTTTTAGCAATAGTTATTGCGCTACCGTCTCAAGGGTCTCATGATGCGGCGCAAGGACAGGTAAGGACACGCGGCCAGGAACGATGGGACGCATCGGACATCCGGCGGGGACCCGGCAGCGCCGGAGCGTTCCGTTCGCCTTCAGGTTGTATTCGGCGCCGCGCTGCTCGGGCCGGGTGGGCGGGAGCCTGGCCTGCAGGCCCCTGCCTCGCCGTCATGCCTTGGCCATCGCCCCGGCCGCCCGCCCCGGGCCCGGTCCACGCATCGGCAGTGCCAGGAGGGCATGAGCATGGCGACCACCACCAACAGCAGACCCATCGCGGTGGCGGACAGGGCCGCCGTGTCGGAGGACGGGGTGCTGCAGGCCACGGGCAACCTGCTGTCCAACGACACGGACGCGGACCGGGACACGCTGGCCGTCACCGCCGTGAACGGGCTGGCCGCAGGGGCGGGCACGGTGATCGCGGGCACCTATGGCAGCCTCGTGCTCGGCGCCAACGGCCAGTACACTTATGTCCTGGCCAATGCGCAGGCGAACGTGCAGGCGCTCGCCGCCGGCCAGACGGTGACGGAAAGCTTCACCTACACCGTCTCGGACGGGCAGGCCCATGCCGATGCCGGCGAGAACCTGATCGCGCAGTCAGAGGCTTTCGGCGATGCCTCCTGGGTGCCGTTCAACGGCAACGGCGCCTTGCCCACCGTCGCCGCCGATGCCGCGACCGGGCCGACAGGCACCGCGGCGGCCGATGTGCTGAGCCTGCCGGCGGATGGCGGCCTCTACACCGCCGCGGCCGTCAGCGGGCCGCACACCTTCAGCGTCTGGGTCCGGCTGGTCAGCGGCGACGGCAACTTCGCCTTCAACTACTATGACGGGACCAGCGACAGTATCCAGTCCGGCACCGCGACCGGCGAATGGCAACGCTTCAGCTGGACCTTCACCGGCAACGGCAACGGCGACGCCAACGTCGCCATCCTGCACGACCTCGCCTCATCCACCGGCAGCGTCCTCGAGATCTGGGGCGCCCAGCTCAACAGCGGCGGCAGCGCCGGCGCCTATGTCGCCACCACCGGCACCCCGGTCACCGGCACCACCGTCACCACGCAGAACCTGATCGCGCAGTCGGAGGCCTTCGACGACGCCTCCTGGGGGCATTTCACGGTCACGGGCACCCAGCCCACGGTGACGGCCAATGCCGCCACCGGCCCCACGGGAAGCGGTACGGCCGACCTGCTGGGCCTGTCCGGCATCGGCACCGGCATCTACGCCAACACGGCGGTCAGCGGGCAGTACACCTTCAGCGTCTGGGTCCGCCTGGCCAGCGGCGACGGGAACTTCAGCTTCAACTACTTCGACGGCAGCAGCAACCATCTCCAGGCCGCCACGGCGACCGGCGCGTGGCAGCGCTTCAGCTGGACCTTCGACGCGAACGGCGACGGCAACGCCAACGTCGCCCTCATGCACGATCTGGCCACCGCCACCTCCGGCGTCCTGGAGCTCTGGGGTGCCCAGCTCAACCAGGGCGCGGCGGCGGGCAGCTACATCGCCACGGCCGGCAGCCCCGTCACCGTCACCAGCGCCGGCACGGGTTCCGAGACCGCCACCCTGACCGTCGCCATTGCCGGCGCGGCCGATATCGGCACCGGCGGCCCCGCCCTGCCCGTCGCGGTGGCGGACAGGGCCGCCGTGTCGGAGGACGGGGTGCTGCAGGCCACGGGCAACCTGCTGTCCAACGACAGGGACGCGGACCGGGACACGCTGGCCGTCACCGCCGTGAACGGGCTGGCCGCAGGGGTGGGCACGGTGATCGCGGGCACCTATGGCAGCCTCGTGCTCGGCGCCAACGGCCAGTACACTTATGTCCTGGCCAATGCGCAGGCGAACGTGCAGGCGCTGGAGGCCGGGCGGAGCGTCACCGACGTCTTCCGCTACACCATCTCGGACGGGGCCAGCCATACCATCACCACGCAGAACCTGCTGCCCTACTCGGAGGCGCTCGACAATCCGGCCTGGGTGCGGTTCAGCAACAACGGCGCCTCCGCCACGGTGATGGCCGACGCGGCGCTCAGCCCCATCGGCTCCAGGACGGCCGAGCTGCTGAGCATGACGGGCTCCGGCACCGGCATCTATACCGGCACGGACGTCAGCGGCCAGTCCACCTTCAGCGCCTGGATCCGCCTCGCCGCCGGCGACGGGCATTTCAGCTTCAACTACTTCGACGGCGGCAGCAACCACTTCCAGTCCGCCCTCGCCACCGGCGAGTGGCAGCACTTCACCTGGACCTTCACCGGCAGCGGCAGCAACAGCGCCAATGTCGCGATTCTGCACGACCTCTCCACCTTCACCTCGGGCAGCTTCGAGATCTGGGGCGCGCAGCTGAATGCCGGCGCCACGGCGGACACCTATCTCGCCACCTCCGGCACCCCCGCCACCCAGGCCAGCACCGGCGTCGCCAGCTTCGGCTCCACCCTGACCGTCACCATCACGGGTGCGAGCGACACGCCCGCCGCGGCCGCCACCCTGTCCCTGGCCGACCACGCGGACGGGGTCGTGGCGAATCTCGCGACCGGCCAGTGGGCCCAGGCGCTGAAGATCATGCCGCTGGGCGATTCCATCACCTATGGCTGGCGGCAGATCGACACCAACTACGGCTACCTGCAGGACAACCTGGCGAACGGCTACCGCCAGCCGCTCTGGGCGGAGTTCACCGACCGGGACATGCTGATCAACTATGTCGGCACCCAGAGCTCCGGCACCGGCAGCCTGCCCGACCACGACCATGCCGGCTTCCCGGGCTGGAAGGCGGAGGAGCTCGCCACCATCCTGCCCGGCCTGCTCGGCGGCGGCGCGCCCGACGCGGTGCTGCTGATGGCCGGCGCCAACGATGTCTTCCGCGAGGACGCGGCGCAGAACACGGCGGGCACCGACATCAAGGCGATGCTCAATGCGATCGCGGCCGCGAATCCCGCCACCCATGTCTATGTCTCGACCATCCTGCCGACCGCCTGGGCCGATGCGGCGGAGGTGAACGCGGTCAACGCCGTCATCCGCTCCACCGTGCAGAGCGCCATCGCCGGCGGGCAGCATGTCACGCTGGTCGAGATGCCCGGCGTCACCACCGCCGACATGTATGACGGCATCCACCCGACCGAGGCCGGCTATGCCGAGATGGCGCAGTACTGGCTGAACGCCATCCTGGCGGCCCAGGGCAACGGCGGCGGCACGCCCGGCGGCAGTGCCCAGGCGATCGCCTCCGGCCTCACCTCGGTCCTCGGCGGCGGCGGCAACGACCTGCTGATCGGCGACACGCGCGCGAACACGCTGAACGGCGCCGACGGCAATGACCGCCTGACCGGCGGCGGCGGCGCCGATACGCTGATCGGCGGCGCGGGGGCGGACGAGTTCGTCTTCCGCCCCGTGGCGGGGAACGTGGTGGTACAGGACTTCAGCACGGCGGAGAAGGACGTGCTGGTCTTCGACGGCATCGCGGGGCTGAGCAACTTCGCCGCGCTGAGCGGCCATGTCGCGCAGGCCAACGGCGCCACGGTGATCGACCTGTCGGGCTTCGGCACCCCGGTGCAGATCACCCTCCAGGGCTTCGCCGGCGGCCTGGCCGCGGACAACGTCTGGTTCTCATGACAGCCCCGGCCAGGCCGGAGAGGCAGGACAGGAAGATGGAAACGCCAATCGCGACGATGCTAGGGGGGCGGAAGGGCGACTACCTCTACGGGGTGGACGCCATCCGCTTCCTGGCGGCCCTGATGGTGGCCTTCTTCCATCTCACCTGGTACGACGCGGCCACGCCAGAGGTCGGCTGGTTCGGCTGGGTGGGTGTGCAGGTCTTCTTCGTCCTGTCCGGCTTCGTGATCGCGAATTCCGCGAACGGCACGACGCCGCTGGCCTTCCTGCGCTCCCGCGTGCTGCGCCTCTACCCCGCCGCCTGGGTCTGCGCCGTGCTGAGCCTGGCCATCCTGGCCCTGGCGCCGCAATCCGATGCCAGCCTGCTGCGGCCCTTCCTGGCCTCGCTCGCCCTGGCTCCGACCGGTCCCTGGATCGCCACCGCCTACTGGACCCTGCCGATCGAGATCGTGTTCTACGCGCTGATCCTCCTGCTGCTGCTGCGCGGCGCCTTCCACCGGCTGGAATGGCTGGGCATCGGCCTCACTTTGGCCAGCAGCGCCTATCTCGCCGCCTATGCCCTGCAGGTGGCCGGCGTCATCCACGGTCCCTCGCTCGAATTCGGCTACGGCGTCCGCAACCTCACCCTGCTGCGCCACGGCATCTACTTCGCCGCCGGCATCTTCCTCTGGCTCTGGTCGCGGCGGCGGCTGTCGCGCCCCGGGGCCCTGGCCCTGCTGCTGGCGGTGCTCGCGGCGCCGGTGGAGATGACCTGCCGCACCCTGGAGATCGTGGAGAAATCGCCCGGGCATCTCGATGCCGCCACGATCTGGCCCTGGCCCATCCTGCTCTGGGCGCTGGCCTGCGGCGGGATCGTCGCCTCGGTGGTCTGGCGCGCGGGGATCGCGCGCCTGCCGGGGGCCTGGCTGCGGGGCCTGCGGAATGCGGGGCTGATGACCTATCCCCTCTATCTGCTGCACGAGCCCATCGGGCACACGCTCCGGCACGCCTTTCTGGCGCAGGGGGTGCCGCCGGTCGCGGCGGCGCTGCTCGGAATCGCCGGCACGGCCCTGGCGGCGCTGGCCGTGGCCACCATGGCCGAACCCCTCCTGCGGCGGGCGCTCCAGGAACTCCTCCGCCGGAGGCGCGGCGACGCGGCACCGGAGGCGGGGCTTGGCCTGCTGCGCCGTTCCGGCGGCGCGATCTGACAGTGGAACCCCCGGCCGGGTAGCATTGAGGGCTTCCTGGCCGCGCGGAGATTCCGGCCGTGCGGATGTTCCCCTGCCGAAAGCATCCTTCTCCCTGGCAACCGCAGGGGGAATAATCCTCCGCACCTACAAACAGGTGGGCGCAAAAAATTTCTCCCGCAGCCTCATACACGGCAATGAGGCCCAAAAAATCTGAATTGTCTCTATTTTGTGCTTTACTTCTCATTGCTGCTCTGCACCAATTAGGGGACCTCGCGACAAAGGAGTGGGCACCATGGATGTGGCAGTAGAGTTGCTGACAGCGACCGCGGCAGCGCCTGCTGTCCGGCCCCTGGTGGTCGATCTCGACGGTACGTTGATCCGCTCCGATCTTCTGATCGAGACAGCCTTCGCCGAACTCGGGCGCCAGCCTCTCTCGGGCTTCCGTCTTCTGCGCGCCCTGATCTCCGGCAAGGCCGCCCTGAAGCACCTCCTGGCCGAAACCGCGGAGTTCGACCCGGCGACGCTGCCCTATGACGAGGTGGTGCTCGACCGCATCCGGCAGGCCCGCGCCCAGGGCCGCCCGGTCTGGCTGGCCTCCGCCAGCAACGCCCGCCTGGTCGGGGCCATCGCCGACCATCTCGGCCTCTTCGACGGCTGTCTCGCCTCCGACGCCACCAACAACCTCGCCGGCGTGATCAAGGCCCGCGCCCTGGCCGAGCGCTTCGGCCATGGCGGCTTCGACTACATCGGCAACGACACCGCCGACCTGCCCGTCTGGGCGGAGGCCGGGCACGCCCTGGCGATCCGCACCTCGCCGCGCGTCGCCCGGCGCCTCGCCGCCATCCATCCCGATGCCGAGCACCTGCCCTCTGCCCGCGCCAGCCTCAAGACCTGGCTGAAGCTGATGCGGGTGCACCAGTACGCGAAGAACGCCCTGGTCTTCGTGCCGCTGCTGACGGCCCATGCCTTCACGCCGGAGGCGCTGCTGCAGAGCATCCTGGCACTGCTGGCCTTCTCCCTCTGCGCCTCCAGCGTCTACCTGCTGAACGACCTGCTGGACCTCGCGGCCGACCGCGCGCACCTGACCAAGCGCCGCCGCCCCCTGGCCAGCGGCATGATTCCGCTGATGGACGGCATCCTGGCCGTGCCGGTCCTCTTCCTCGCCTCCCTGGCCGTGGCCATCGTGGTCTCACCCACTTTCCTCGGCGTGCTGCTCGGCTACTTCGCCCTCACCACCGCCTATTCGCTGGTGCTGAAGCGGAAGATGCTGATCGATGCCGTGGCGCTGGCGCTGCTCTACGCCTTCCGCGTGGTGGGCGGCGCCGTGGCGATCAACGTGGCCATCTCGGAATGGCTGATCGCCTTCTCGCTCTTCATCTTCATGGCGCTGGCGCTGGTGAAGCGATACATCGAGCTTTCGAGCCTGCTCGACCGCTCGCTGCCCGATCCCTCGAACCGCAACTACAAGACCGGCGACCTGCCGATCGTCGCGGCGCTGGCGGCGGCCAGCGGCTTCAACGCCGTCACCATCCTCACCCTCTACCTCTCCAGCGACGCGGTGCACTCGCTCTACAACCATCCGCAGCTGCTCTGGCTGCTCTGCCCGGTGCTGATGTTCTGGTTCGGCCGGGTGCTGCTGATGGCCCATCGCCGGCTGATGCACGACGATCCCATCGTCTTCGCCCTGCGCGACCGCGTCAGCCTCCACGTCCTGCTGGCCTCGGTCGGCATCGTCCTGGCCGCCACCTTCTGATCCCGCCCCGGAAGCACGCCCTCCGAAGACCTCAAGGAAAGCCCCGCATGTTCATCCAGCCGAACCGCTCGATCGCGGCGCGCTTCCCTGGGGAGGCGGGCAGCCTGGACCGGGAGGCCGCAGCCTCCTCCGGCGTGACGGACGGCCTGGTGGCGGCGGGCTGGGCCCTGCTCGGCATCAGCCTGTCCTGGTGGGCCTCGGCGCAGTTCGCCCATACCTTCTACCGGATGGAATGGATCAACATCTGGTTCCAGGCGGACCAGCCGCGGGTCCTGGGCAACATGCTGGACATGCGCGGGTCGCACCGTTCCTCGGTGCACCCGATCTTCTCGATCCTGACGGTCCCGCTGACCAACCTGCTCCTGCTCCTCGGCATGACCCCGGTCGGCGCGGCCAGGGCGCTGGTGGCGGGCGCCGGGGGGCTGAGCGCCGCGCTCTTCTACCTCTCGATGCGCGGGCTGAGGCTGAGCCTGCCGATCGCCTGCCTGCTCACGGCCGGGCTGCTCGCCAGCGCGACCTATCTCTACTGGTTCGCGATCGTCGAGACCTATCCCTTCGCGGCCCTGGGCACGAGCATCATGCTCTGGGCCGTCACCAGCTGGCGCAACCAGGGCGTGCTGCCCTGGGCCCTGGCCTCGGCCGGGACGCTGGCTGTCACCACCACCAACTGGAGCTTCGGCCTGGCCGCGGCCTTCTTCCGCCTGGGCCTGCGCCGCAGCATCGTGGTCAGCCTGCTGGCCTTCGCGATGGTCGCCGGCATCGCCCTGGTGCAGCGCATGACCTTCGAGGATGCGGGCGTCTTCTTCCAGCCGCGCGTGCTCAAGCAGGAATCGGAATTCCTGCGCGTCGAGCGCAGCGAGTTCTCCAAGGCCGAGGAGGCCGCGGGCGAAACCCCGGTCTCCGTGCTGCGCTCCATGCTGCTCTACAGCGCCGTCACCGCCCATGTGCGTGTCGAGCCCGTGCAGGACGGCATCCTCGACAGCATCACGGTGCGCCGCCCCGGCGCCTCGGAGGACTGGTTCTACCAGTACGTGAAGGCGCACGTCCCCTTCATCGAGGATCGGGTCTACAACATCCTCAACAACCAGCATTCCCCGGTGCTGGACCAGGGCTGGGCCGGACTGGGCGGCATGCTCGCCTGGATCGTGCTGCTGGCCTGCGGCATCTGGGGCGCCATCCTGCACCGGCCGGGGCGCCAGGCTGCTCTGGCGATCGGCGCCTTCCTGCTCGGCCAGATCGCCCTGCATCTCGTCTATGGCGAGATCACCTTCCTCTACGCCGCCGACTTCTTCCCGGCCCTGCTGGCCCTGGCGGCCTTCGCCTTCTTCACCCCGGCGCGCCGCCTGGCGACGGTTGCGGCCCTGGCCTTCGTCATCCTGGGCGGCATCAGCAACGTCACCGAGCTGCGCGGCAACATCGCCGAGGCGAACAGCATCATGCAGAAGCCCCTCAACCCGGTCCTGCATGGCAACAAGCACTGAAGACCAGACGGAACGCGCATGCCCATCTCCACCTACTTCCTCCTGATCAGCAGCATCGCCCTCGCCACCTTCTCCCAGGTGGTGCTCAAGATCGGCATGTCCTCGGAGCCGGTCCAGCTCGCGCTGAGCCGGCGCCAGCCGATCGACACGGTGGCCTCCATCATCACCTCGCCCTGGGTCCTGGGCGGGCTGACCTGCTTCGGCCTGAGCGCGGTGGTCTGGCTCCTCGTCCTGTCGCGCATGAACCTGTCCCAGGCCTATCCCTGCGTCGCCCTGGGCTTCGTGCTGACCATGTGCGCCGGCTACTTTCTGCTGGGCGAGCCGATCAACCTGCTGCGGATCGGCGGCCTGTCCCTGATCCTCGCCGGCGTCGCCTGCGTCGCCGTCAGCTGAACCGGCGCACCGGCTCTCCCGGTTCCCGGTTTCAGGACAACAGCTTTCCCCGGATGCGTGGCGCCTGACGGCCGCCCCCGGGGAAGAGGCACTGCCTCTCCCGCCGGACCCCTCTCCGCCGGGGACCGGAGCCGGTCCCCGGACCCCGGGCTTTCGTGGGTTCCCGTGGTGGCCGCCAGCCTGCGGCCCGATCCCTGGGAGCAGGCGGAGACGCGGGTCTCCCGAAAAGAAGAAAAACACCCTGTTCGCACGAGTGGCATCGGCAGTCCGCCGGAGAGCGATGCTCTCCGGCGAGATCCGGCATCAGCGAGCGCCAGCGAACGGGAGGTCCAGGACCCTCAGGGTCCTGGCGGATAGGGGGTCCGGGGGAAAGGCAGCGCCTTTCCACCCGGGACAGCGAGACGCCGGGCGCGTGAGGCGCGAACCGGAAACTGGCCCCCGAGGGTCTGGGCTGCGGAAAAACCTGGGCTTGGGCGGCATGGCCCATGCGATTCCTCGAAGCTTCCCGCCGGCCGCGCCGGTCCTTCCGGAAACCCGGAGGGGCCGGCGCGGCCCACCGGAGCGCGTCCGGGGCGGGCCTGGTCCGGCCTGCCCCGGACCGGCTGACCGAGGGGAAACACCGCATGAGCCAGGGCAGCCTTGCCGCCGAACGGCCCGCCGCGAGCCAGACCGCCTTCACCGTGCTGGCGGCGCTCAGCCTCTGCCATTTGCTCAACGACATGATGCAGTCGCTGCTCGCGGCGCTCTTTCCCGTCCTGAAGGCGAGCTACGGGCTCAGCTTCACCCAGATCGGCTTCCTCGCCTTCACCTTCCAGCTCACCGCCTCGCTGCTGCAACCCGCCGTGGGCTGGTACACCGACCGCAAGCCACAGCCCCGCTCCCTGCCGGTCGCCATGGGCTTCACCTTCTGCGGGTTGCTGCTCCTGGCCTGGGCGGACCACTACTGGTCGCTGCTCTGCGCGGCCGCCATGGTGGGCATGGGCTCCTCGGTCTTCCACCCGGATTCCTCGCGCATCGCCCGCATCGCCTCGGGCGGGCGGCACGGGCTGGCGCAGTCCATCTTCCAGGTCGGCGGCAATGCCGGCACCGCCATCGGCCCGCTGCTCGCCGCCTATATCGTCCTGCCGCGCGGCCAGGGCAGCGTCGCCTGGCTCTCGCTCGCCGCGCTGCTCGCCATGACGCTGCTCTGGTGGGTCGGCGGCTGGGCGCATGGCCAGCTTCTCAGCCGCCGCGCCACCGGCCGCGCCGCGGCGCCCCATGCCCTCCTGCCGCGGCAGAAGGTCGTCATGGCCATCACCGTGCTCGGCATCCTGGTCTTCTCGAAGTACATCTACATGGCCAGCCTGACGAGCTACTATACCTTCTACCTGATGCAGACCTTCGGCCTGGGTGTCCAGGAAGCGCAGGTCTATCTCTTCCTCTTCCTCGGCGCCGTCGCGGTCGGCACCGTGGTCGGCGGCCCGGTGGGGGACCGCTTCGGGCGCAAGGTGGTGATCTGGGGCTCCATCCTCGGCATCCTGCCCTTCACCCTGGCGCTGCCCTACGTGAACCTGTTCTGGACCGCGATCCTCACAGTGCTGATCGGCCTGATCCTGGCCTCCGCCTTCTCGGCGATCCTGGTCTATGCGCAGGAACTCGTGCCCGGCCGCGTCGGCGTGATCTCCGGCCTGTTCTTCGGCTTCGCCTTCGGCATGGGCGGCCTCGGCTCCGCCCTTCTCGGCATCCTGGCGGACTGGAAGGGCATCAGCTTCGTGTACCACCTCTGCTCCTTCCTGCCCCTGCTCGGCATCCTCACCATCCTGCTGCCGAATGTGGAGCGGCACCGGGCAGGGTAGGGGGAGCGGGACCCCGCCACGCCGCGCCTGCGGACCCCCCTGGCGCGGCGGCCGCCCACCTCAGGCCGGCGGCGCATCCTCCCGGGCCGCGCGCCGCCGTGCCGGGGCACGTGCCGCGCCCGCCTTCCTGGCCCGGCCGCCCCTGCCCGGCCCTGGCTTCCCCCGGCCCGGTGCCTTCCACTGCTTCCCGTCGATCCAGGCGGAAATGGCGGCGGCGCTCGCCTGCGCCTCCTCCGGCAGCTCCACGCCGCGCTGCTCCGCCAGCTTCCGCGCGAAGCCGAGCTGCGCCGCGCTGGGCGCGCGCCCGGCACCGGCACCGGCACCGTCCTCCCGGCGCGGCGCGTGCTCGTCGAGAAAGGCGCGGCAGGCCGTGGCAGAACGTGTGTAGCCCTTGGGCGGCGCGATCCCCTTGCGCTTCGCCAGGCTGGCCACGAAGCGCGCCATGGCCGGTGTCGGCGCGCCTTTCCCGCCCTCCGCCGCGCCGCCGCTGGCCAGGAGCGGCGCCTCGCCGGAGGCTGCGCGCTCGGTCAGGCGCGCGATGATCCGGCTGGCCTGGGCGCAGACGGCGTCGATGGCGCCCATCATCTCCTGCTGCCCGACCAGCACCTCGTCCAGCAGGCGCTCGAGCTGCGCCGTCACGCCGGGATCGACCAGCGCCGGATCGGCCTGCTCCAGCACGGCGAAGAGCTGCAGCCCGCGCTCCGTCGGCACGATGTGCTTGCCGTCGATCCGCAGGAAATCCTGCGCCTTCAGCCCGCGGATGATCTCGGCCCGCGTCGCCGGCGTGCCGATGCCCTTGGCCTCCTTCAGCCGCTCCTGCAACGCCTCGTCCCCGACGAAGCGCCAGGCGTTCTGCATCGCCTCGATCAGCGTGCCCTCGTTGTAGCGCGGCGGCGGCCGCGTCTCCTTCGCCTCCACCTTCGCCTCGCCCAGCGACGCCGCCTCGCCATCGCGCAGGATGGGAAGGAGCTGCGCGTCCTCGCCCTTCTCCTCGGCGGGCACCCATTCGGGAAAGGCGGCGCGCCAGCCCATCTCCAGCGGCTGCCGCCCCACGGCGCGGAACAGGTACTTCCCTTCGGGGCCCTTCACGTCGATCGTGGCCGTGGTCTGGCGATAGCGGAAATCTGGCATCGCCGCCGCCAGATAGGCACGCGCGATCACGTCGAAGAGCTTGCGCTCATCCGCCGAAAGGCGCGGCCAGACCTCGCGCAGCCGCTCCACCGTGTTGACGTTGGGGATCACCGCATGGTGGCTCGCCCCGGCCAGCCCCTTGTCGTGGAAGACCCCGCTGGCGCCGCGCCGGACCAGCGGCGGCCGCGGCACGGGAATGCCGCTCCAGGCGCGCCCTTCCTGCAAGGCGGCCACGATGCGCGGCACGTCGGGGATCAGGCTTTCCGGCAGGTAGCGCGTCTCGGCGCGGGGATAGGTGATGACCTTCTTGCCCTCGCCGTCATAGAGCTCCTGCGCCACCTCCAGCGTGCGGGCCGCCGACCAGCCGAAGCGCGAGCCGCAGAGGCGTTGCAGCGAGGGCAGGTCGTGCAGGCGGGGCGGCGACTGCCGCTTCTCCTCCACCTTCACCGCGAGCGGCCCCTGGAAGCCCTCGGCCAGGGCGGCGACGGCCTCGGCATCCTCGCGCTTCAGGATGCGCTCCTTCGGCGCGTGCCGCATGCGCAGCCGCCCGGCCTCGACCTGGGCCGTCGCCACCACCTCGAAATAGCTCTGCGGCACGAAGTCGCGGATCTCGATCTCGCGCCGGCAGACGATGGCCAGCGTCGGCGTCTTCACCCGTCCCACGCCGATCACCGCCCGGGTTCCCTTCGCCAGCGTCACCGTGGCGGTGCGGGTGAGGGAAAGGTTGTAGATCTGGTCCGCCTGCCGCCGCGCCACCGCCGCCGCGTAGAGCCGCGCATGCTCGGCATTGGGCTTCGCGCGGGCGAAGGCGTCGCGGATGGTCTGCGGGTCCTGCGCGGTGAACATCACCCGCATCACCGTGCCGCGGAACCCCTCGTGCTCCAGGATCTCCTGGCCGATCAGCTGGCCCTCGCGGTCGCAGTCCGTGGCCAGCCAGACGCGCCTGGCCGAACGCAGGGCGGCGCGGATCGCCTGCAGCTTCGAGGCCTTGTTCCCGCCTGTGGCCGGCCGCGTGCCATAGAGCGAATCCGGCCGCAGCAGCACCGGGCTCCAGCGCTTCCAGGCCGGGTTCACGTCTTCGGGCTCCATCAGGTCGAAGAGGTGCCCTTCCGCCGGCAGCACCGCGCCATATCGGCCGCCCACCGCGGCGCGGATGTCCTTGGCCTGACTGGTCTTCTCGGTGATGACGATCTGCTCGGCCATGGTTGCTCTGAGAGGAAATCCGGAACAAAACCGGAATCGGAATGCCAGAGCCGGAAGGCAGGCGCCAGATTCAAATTTGCCGCCGCACGGTCTATAGCCTTGCCGTGACGTGATCGGCCGGGTGGCCGTGCGGCCTTTCCGGCACGATCCGGGACCGTCCCGACCCGCCGAAGAAACCAAACCGAGAAGAGTCGTCCTTTGCAATTGACGCCCGAGCAAGCCGGGATCGCCCGGGCCTGCGGATGCCAGATCGTGCCCGCCACCGAAGAGCAGGTCTGGCGCCTGTCGCGGGAACACCGGATCTTCCGCCTGGATGGCGCGGCCGTGGTGGTCCGCCGGCCCGATGGCTTCCTGGAAACCGCCGGCACGCTGCGCCTGCTGCTGGAGCAGCACGCGCACGCCCAGGACCTGGCCGAGGCGGCGCCCGACCTGCTGCCTCCTTCTGCGCTACCCCTTTCCACACGGCCGGATTCCGGGCCGGAATCGCCGCCATTCCCGGCGGCCGAACGGGAACGGGTGCCGCTGCGGCGGGGTCCCCGGGGGGATTCCGGCGCCGCGCGCCGCGATCCACCGCCCCGGCCCCCTGAGCCCGAGCAGGAGCCCGAGCCTGCCCCCCGGCCTGGGCCACGGCGGCACCCGGCGCCCACCACGGCATCCCTCGATGCGGCCACCGGGGAAACCGGGCCTGTAGCGCCCGCGCCGCAGCCCGGGCGGCGCGAGGCCCCGCCTGCGGCGGCCTCGCCTGTCGGCACGCCACCCGATGTCCCGGATCGCCCCAAGGCCCCGCCACCGGAGGCGCCCACCGGCACTCCAGGGAATTCTCCGGGGGAAATCCCCCGGGAAGCCCCGCGCAGGGAGGCTCCTTCCCTGGCTGCCCCCTTGGCGGAGCCCCTGGCCGGCCTGGATCCTCAAGGGGAGTCCCAGGAGGAACCCACCAGAGCCGAATCCAGCGGGCAGCCCCTGGGGCCACGCCCCGAACCGGCCGTGCCGATCGCCGAGAGCGTGACGCCCGGGTACCTGGTCTGCCTGGAGGATGGGAGGCGGGTGAAGATGCTCACGCGCCATCTCAAGGCCGCCTACGGAATGACGCCGGACCAGTACCGTGCCCGCTGGGGCCTGCCGCCCGACTACCCGATGGTGGCCCCCGATTCGGCCGAACGCCGGGCCGCTGCCCGGGGCCCCCGCGCCACCGGAAGCGGCCGCGGCAGCCGGGCAGGGTAGGGCGCCGCCGGGGAGTAGCACGCGTCGCCGGCGCGGGTCCTCCGGCCCTGGTCACGGAGCGGGGCGGGGCAAAGCCCCGGCCGCCAGGCCCCATGTTTCAGCCTGTCACACCGGCCACGAAGCCGCCGCTTCCGCCCCAGAGATTCCCTGGGGACGCCCGAGACCTGCCCTGTGGCGGGTGTCCTCTTCCTCCTGCGCTCACCAGCCCAGAGGAGGCCCCATTGCGCAAGACGTTCCGTGCCAGCCTGCTGTTCTCCGCCCTGCTGCTCGGTTCCGCCGGCATGGCCATGGCCCAAGGGACGGTCCAGGGGGCGGTCCAGGGGGCGGTCCAAGGGGTGGTCCAGGGTCCAGCGGCCGGGACGGCGCCCGGCACCGTGGCCGGGCCGGCGGCCACCGCCGCCACGGCCCCCTCGCAGGCCCAGCCCGGCTCGCAGCCGCGGGCCCATGCCACCAGCACCGCGAAGACCCCCGTGGTCCACACCGACCATGCCGGCGGCGCGCGTCACGCCACGCGCCATGAGGCCGCCAGCCCCGCCGGCACCCCGGAGGCCGCAAAGGCGGAAGGCCATGCCGCCACGGCGAAGCATCACCGTTCCGGCAAGGCCAGCCTGTCGTCCCATGCGGCGGAACAGGCGCCGGAAGCCGGGCAGGCGCCCGCCGGCAAGGCGCCCGGACAGGTCGCCCGCAGCCAGCCGGCCCCCGGCCCCGCCACGGAGGCCCCCGCCACCCACGTGAACTGAACCACCGGGCCGGCGCCGTCACGGGAGGCCGCGCCGGCCCTTTCCCGCCACCCGCTTCCGCAGAAGGATCGAAGACGTCCCATGCGCAAACTGCTCTACGCCGCCCTGCTGGCCCCGCTGCTTTCCGTGACCGCCCTCGCGGCCGGGGAGGCGCAGGCGGCGCCCGCCCCGGTGACCGTGGCGCCGGAGGCATGGCCCGCCGGCCTTCTGCATCCGGTCCAGTACTACTACGCCCCGCCGCCGCCCCGCTGGCACGGGCCGCCGCCGCGCCGCTGGCGTCCGCCGCCCCGGCATTGGCACCGCCCGCCTCCGCCGCCCCCGCACTGGCACCGCCCGCCCCCGCCGCGCTACGGCTACGCCCCGCCGCCCCGGCACTACTGGCGCTGATCCCCTTCCCGGCATTCCCCCGGACCGCCGGGAAGCGCGTTCCGGAAACCCCGCCGGAGGGTCCCAGTCAGTTTTGATGCCGGAATGGCGCAATTCTGCGCCATTCCGCCGGGCGGGAGGAGGGAGCGTTCCTCCGCATCGCTTGACGGCGCCGCCGCACCACGTCCCAATTCGCTGCAAACGCCCCCAACGGGGCGCCTGGATGTTGGGAGTGAAATGATGGGCGACGACACACTGATCGCGGTGAAGCCGGAGATCGCGGCCACGGCCCATGTCGATGCGGCCAGGCGCCAGGCCATGGCCGAGGCCGCGAAGAACGATCCGGACGGCTTCTGGCGCGGCCAGATGGACCGCGTCGCCTGGATGCGCGAGCCGACGAAGATCAAGAACACCTCCTTCACCGGCGACGTCTCCATCCGCTGGTTCGAGGACGGCATCCTCAACGCCTCCGTCTCCTGCCTCGACCGGCACCTCGAAAGCCGGGGCGACCAGACCGCCTTCATCTGGGAAGGCGACGACCCGAACAGCGACGCCCGCATCACCTACCGCGAGCTGCACGAGCGCGTCTGCCGCCTGGGCAACGCGATGCGCGACCTCGGCGTGAAGAAGGGCGACCGCGTCACCATCTACCTGCCCATGGTGGTCGAGGCCGCCGTGGCCATGCTCGCCTGCGCCCGCATCGGCGCCATCCATTCCGTGGTCTTCGGCGGCTTCTCCGCCGACAGCCTGTCCAGCCGCATCCAGGACTGCGAGAGCACGCTGCTGCTCACCGCCGACGAGGGCCGCCGCGGCGGGCGCCGCGTGCCGCTCAAGACCAATGCCGACGAGGCGCTGAAGAGCTGCCCGACCATCCGGAACGTGATCGTCGCGCGCATCACCGGCGGCGACGTGCCGATGCAGGAAGGCCGCGACCATTCCTGGGAGGCGCTGACCGCCAAGGCCGCCACGGCCTGCGAGCCGGAGCCGATGGAGGCGGAGGACCCGCTCTTCATCCTCTACACCTCCGGCTCCACCGGCAAGCCGAAGGGCGTGCTGCACACCACCGGCGGCTACATGGTCTGGGCCAGCTTCACCCATGACCTGGTCTTCGACTACCGCCCGGGCGAGGTGTACTGGTGCACCGCCGATGTCGGCTGGGTCACCGGCCACACCTATATCGTCTACGGGCCGCTGGCGAACGGCGCGACCTCGCTGATCTTCGAGGGCGTGCCCTCCTGGCCCGACAACAGCCGCTTCTGGCAGGTCATCGACAAGCACCAGGTCAACATCTTCTACACCGCGCCCACCGCCATCCGCGCCCTGATGCGCGATGGCGAGGCGCCGGTGAAGAAGACCTCCCGCAAGTCGCTGCGCATCCTGGGCAGCGTCGGCGAGCCGATCAACCCCGAGGCCTGGCTCTGGTACTACCGCGTCGTGGGCGAGGAACGCTGCCCGATCGTGGACACCTGGTGGCAGACCGAGACCGGCGGCATCCTCATCGCGCCGCTGCCGGGCGCGGTGGCGCAGAAGCCGGGTTCCGCCACCCTGCCGCTGCCCGGCGTGCAGCCGGCCCTGGTGGACGGCGACGGCAACACGCTGGAAGGCGCGACCGAGGGCAACCTCGTGATCACCGATAGCTGGCCCGGCCAGATGCGCACCGTCTTCCGCGACCACGAGCGCTTCATCCAGACCTATTTCTCGACCTTCAAGGGCACCTACTTCACCGGCGACGGCGCCCGGCGGGACGAGGACGGCTACTACTGGATCACCGGCCGCGTGGACGACGTGATCAACGTCTCCGGCCACCGCATGGGCACCGCCGAGATCGAGAGCGCGCTGGTCGCCCATCCCAAGGTGGCCGAGGCCGCCGTGGTCGGCATGCCGCACGACATCAAGGGCCAGGGCATCTACGCCTATGTCACCCTGAATGCCGACGAACAGCCGACCGAGGCGCTGCGCAAGGAGCTCGTCACCTGGGTGCGCAAGGAGATCGGCCCCTTCGCCGCGCCGGACGCCATCCACTGGGCGCCGGGCCTGCCGAAGACGCGCTCCGGCAAGATCATGCGCCGCATCCTGCGCAAGATCGCCGCGAACGAGATCGAGGGGCTGGGCGACACCTCCACCCTGGCCGACCCGACCGTGGTGCAGGACCTGATCGAGACCCGCGTCGGCTGAAACTCCTTCCGGGGGCGGGCGGCCGCCCCCGGAAACCCGCGTCCCGCCCGCGGCGGAGCCGGCCTCCCGCCCTCTTTCTCGCCTCCGGGCAGTTGCGCCCGCCGCCGCCCTGCGCAGGATGGCGGGCGCATGTCAGACACCCCACCCGCCGCGCCCATGGCTCCTACCGCCGCGCAGGTCGGCCACCTGGTCTTCGTCCTGGGCCTCGCCGGCTTCTCCTCCGCCCTCACCACCCGGGCGCTGGACCCGCTGCTGGTCAACGTCGCGGCGGATTTCAACACCACCGTCGAGCGCACGGCCCTGCTCGCCTCGGCCTTCGCGCTGCCCTATGCGCTGATCCAGCCCATCCTCGGCCCCATCGGCGACGCGCTGGGCAAGCGCCTGGTCATGATCCTCTGCGCCAGCCTGCTGGTCCTGGCCCTGGGCTTCGGCGCGCTGGCCCCCAGCCTGCCCACGCTTTTCGTGGCGCGCATCCTGGCCGGGGCGGCGGCGGGCGGCATCACCCCCCTGGCGCTCGCCACCTTCGGCGACAGCGTGCCGATGGCGGAGCGCCAGGTGGCGATGAGCCGCTTCATGGCCTGGACCATCGGCGGACAGGTGGCGGGCGGCGCGCTCTCGGGCTTCCTGGCGGTCCATCTCGGCTGGCGCGGCATCCTCGCCGCCTGCGGCGTGGTGGTGCTGGTGGGCGCGGTGGTGCTGTGGCGCGACAGCCGGCGCCATCCGGCCCCGCCCGCCCGGCGCTTCGACCTTTCCGTCGCGCTCAGCCACTACAAGAGCATCCTCTCCAATCCCAGGGCGCTGCGCCTCTTCGCCGGCGTGGCGGCGGAGGGGCTGCTGGTCTTCAGCATGTTCCCCTTCCTCGCCGCGCTTCTCGACCTGCGCGGCCTCGGCGGCACGGCGGAGGCCGGGATGGCGCTCGGCATCTTCGGCCTGGGCGGCTTCGCCTATGCCGGCCTGGCGCCCCTGCTGGTCCGTGGCATCGGCCAGCCGAACATGATGCGCTTCGGCGGCGCGCTCGCCGGCTGCGGCCTGCTGCTGGTCGGCCTGGCCGGGGCACTGCCGGCGGTGCTGGCGGGAACGCTGCTGCTCGGCCTCGGCTACTTCATGCTGCACAACAGCATCCAGGTCCGCGTCACCGAGGTCGCGCCCAAGGCCCGCGGCTCCGCCATGGCGCTGCATGCCTGCAGCTTCTTCCTCGGCCAGTCGCTGGGCCCGGCACTCTTCGGCGCCGCCCAGGCTTGGATCGGCACACTCCCCAGCCTCGCCGTCTGCGCCGCCGGCATCCTCCTGGTCGGGCTCTGGCTGGCCCATGCCCGCCGTCCGGCGCCACAGGCCTAGAAGGCGGCGCTCGTAGCCCGGGGGGAAGGCTCCGCCTTCGCCCCCGTAACCCCCCATCCGCCAGGACCCTGAGGGTCCTGGACCTCCCGTTCGCTGGCGCCCGCTGATGCCGGATCTCGCCGGGGAGCATGGCTCTCCGGCAGGCTGCCGGTGCCACCCACACGGACAGGGTGCCTTTCTTCCTTTCGGCAGCCCCGCGCTGCCACCTGCTCCCAGGGATCAGGGCGAAGACTGACGACAACCACGGGAACCCACGAAAGCCCGGGGTCCGGGGACCGGCTTCGGTCCCCGGCGGAGAGGGGGTCCGGCGGGAGAGGCGGCGCCTCTCCCCCGGGGCCGGCCGCGGAAGCTGTCACTCCGGCCACGCCACCTCCTCCAGCAGCCATTCCCGGAACGCCGCCTGGGCCGCCGTCTCGGTGCGGGATTTCAGCCGGGTCAGCCAGTATTCGCCCAGGGTGACCTCTGTGGCGAAGGGCCGCGCCAGCCGTCCGGCGCGCAGGTCGTGCTCGAACATCCGTGCCGGCAGCAGGGCGACGCCCACGCCCTGGGCCGCTGCCTCCGCCATGGTCAGCGAGGAATCGAAGACGAAGCCCCGGATGGCCGGCGGGGGCAGGCCCGCCGCGGCGAACCAGCACTCCCATTCATCGACGCGGTAGGAGCGCAGCAGCACCTCCGGCAGCAGGTCCGCCGGCTGGCGCAGCCGCCAGGCCAGGGCGGGGGCGCAGAGCGGCGAGAGCGGCGCCGCCAGCAGCCGCACCGCCTCCGCCCCGTGCCAGGCGCCGTCGCCGAAGCGGATGGCGCAGTCCAGCCCCTCGCCCGCGAGGTCCACGCGGTTGTTGTTGGTCAGCAGCCGCAGGTCCACGAAGGGATGCGCCGCGCGGAAGCGGGGCAGGCGCGGCAGCAGCCAGCCGGTGACGAAGGTGCCTACGGCGCCGAGCGTCAGCACCTCCCGCAACCGCCCGCCCGCGAAGCGTTCCAGTGTGCCGGAGATCCGCCGGAAGGCCTCGGTCAGCACCGGCAGCAGCGCCTCGCCCTCCTCGGTCAGGGCGAGGCCGCGCGGCAGGCGGCGGAACAGGGTCACTCCCAAGATTTCCTCAAGGCTCTTCACCTGATGGCTGACCGCCGCCTGGGTGACGCGCAGCTCCAGCCCGGCCCTTGTCAGACTTAGATGCCGGGCAGCGGCCTCGAAGGCACGCAGCGCGTTGAGTGGAAGCTGCGAGGGCAACATGGCCGGACCCTTTAGTTTTTCTTGGGGCAATCGCAAGAAACGATCGTTTGCCGGGTCGCGGCTCCCTGCGCAATCTCCGCCCGCCAGCACAGAGGGGAGCGGCACATGATCGGCAGGCGGATGGGCATGGGCGCCATGGCGGCGCTGGGCCTCGGCATGATGGCGGCGGGGCCTTCCGGTGCCCGGGCGGCTTCGGGCGCCGGGAAGGGGCAGGCAGGGGCCGGTTTCAGCGCCCTGCCGGCGGTTTTCGCCGGAATCGAGCGGCGGGTCGGCGGGCGGCTCGGCGTCGCCGTGCTCGACACCGCCACCGGCCAGCGGGCGGGCCATCGCGAGGCGGAGCGCTTCCCCCTCACCAGCACCTTCAAGCTCCTGGCCGCCGCCGCCGTCCTGTCCCGGGTCGATGCCGGGCAGGCGCGGCTGGACCAGCGCATCCGCTACGGGCGGGAGAAGCTGGTGGCCTACTCTCCCGAGACGGAGAAGCACGCAGGCGAGGAAGGCATGACCCTGGCCGCGATCTGCGAGGCCGCGGTCACGCTGAGCGACAACACCGCCGGCAACCTGATGCTGGAGCAGATCGGCGGTCCGGCGGGGCTGACCGCATGGCTGCGCTCCATCGGCGACACGGTGACGCGCCTCGACCGCTGGGAGACCGCGCTGAACGAGGCGGAGCCGGGCGACCCGCGCGACACCACCAGCCCGGCGGCGATGCTGGCCAGCCTGCAAAGGGTGACGCTGGGCGAGGCGCTGTCGGTGGGCGGGCAGGCGCATCTGACCGGCTGGCTGCGCGCCAACAAGACGGGCGACAAGCGCCTGCGCGCCGGTCTGCCGGGCGGCTGGCAGGCGGGCGACAAGACCGGCGCGGGCGAGAGGGGCACCAACAACGATGCCGGCCTGCTCTGGCCGCCAGGGGAAAGCGCGCCGATCCTGGTCGCCGCCTATTCCACCGGCGGCACGGCACCAAGCACGGAACGCGATGCGGCCCTGGCCGAGGTCGCCGCGGCCATCGTTGCCGCGAAGGGTCCCTGAAGCAGGCCGGACCGTCCTGGAGAGGCGCCGCGACGGCCCGGCCATGGCCGCCGCGGCGACCGATGGGGTGACGTGACGAGCGGGGAAAGTATCCCATCCCCGCGCGGGCGGGCGGAATGTGCGGCCCGTGCAGGCCAGGAAATCATGTGTAAGTCAAAATAGTGTAACGTTCATGTACGATTATTAATGTTCTTGTTTCACTCACCATGGTCTGCGGTTTCGTTCGGATGTTTTCTTTACGATACGGTGTGGCTGCTTATTAACGATTGACAGGGGAAAGGCGGGGCGAATAGGCCGACCTCAAAACGCCTTTCCGGCCAGGGATCCCGCGTGTCGACAGGTCACATGACGCTGCGTCGTCATTTCCTTCTCTCCACCGCCCTCGCCCTCCCGGCGGCCGCCCTCGGGGCCACCCTGGGAGCCTCTTTCCCGCGACTGCCGGCGGCCGAGGCGGCGGAGCGTCTCGCCCCCGCCCTCGACAGCTACAAGCCCGTCTTCTTCTCGGGCGACGAATGGAACTTCGTGAAGGCCGCCTGCGACCGGCTGATCCCTTCCGATCCGGAAGGCCCCGGCGCGCTGGACACCAACGTGCCCATCTTCATCGACCAGGAGCTGAACGGATCCTATGGCCAGGCGGCGGACTGGTACATGGAGGGCCCCTTCCACCCGGACGCCCCGGCGCTGATGGGCTTCCAGCTTCCCTACGCGCCGCAGGAGATCTACCGCCGCGGCATCCGCGCCACCGGGGCCTTCTGCCAGAAGACCTACCAGAAGGGCTTCGAGGCGCTCGACGACGCCACGCGCGACGCGGTGCTGACGAAGCTGGAGCACGGCGAGATCCACTTCCCGGATTTCGGCGAGCCCCTGCTCAAGGCCGCGGATTTCTTCTCCTTCCTGCTGGGCAACACCCGGGAAGGCTATCTCTCCGACCCGATGTATGGCGGCAACAAGGGCATGGCGGCGTGGAAGATGATCAACTTCCCCGGGGCCCGCGCCAGCTTCCTCGAATGGGTGGGGCAGCACAATGTCCGCTACCCGCTCGGCCCGGTCAGCATCATGGGCGAACGCGCCTGATCCCCGCCCACCTCCGGTGACGCGCCCCTCCCGCTAGGATTTTTCCCATGGCTATCGTCAAGGACGCCGTCGATGCGGTGGTTGTCGGACTGGGCTGGTCCGGTTCGATCATGAGCATCGAGCTGGCCCGCGCCGGTCTCAAGGTCCGCGCCCTCGAAAGCGGTCCCGAGCGGACCAATGCCGGCCACCTCTACCCCAAGCCTGCCGACCAGCTCGCCTATTCCATCCGCCAGAAGGTCTTCGCCCGCCCGCGCCAGATGGCGACGACGGTGCGGCACAACACCGACGAGGTCGCGCTGCCGACCCGCACCTGGGGCGCCTTCAAGCCCGGCAACGGCGTCGGCGGCGCCGGCGTTCACTGGACCGGCGTGCTGATCCGTCCGACGCCCACGGACCTGAAGCTCAAGACCTTCGTCGACCAGGCCTACAAGCCCGGCCAGTTGCAGGAGGACCTGCAGATCCAGGACTTCCCCTTCACCTGGGAGGAAATGGAGCCCTTCATGGACCATTTCGACAAGGTCTGCGGCGCCTCCGGCGCCACGGGGAACCTGCGCGGCCAGATCATGGAAGGCGGCGATCCCTTCGAGGGGCCGCGCTCGAATCCCTTTCCCATGCCGCCGCTGAAGGATACGCTGAACAACACGATGTTCGCCGAGGCGGCGCGGAAGAAGGGCTACCATCCCTTCCCGAACCCCTCCGCCGCGGCTTCAGGGCCCCACACCAACCCCTACGGCGTGCAGATCGCGCCCTGCAACTACTGCGGCTTCTGCAGCGACTACTACTGCCTGAACTACTCCAAGGCCTCGCCGCAGACGACCATCCTGGACGCGGCGCGGCGCCTGCCGAACTTCTCCTACGAGGTCAACGCCCATGTCCTCCGCGTGGACCTGCACGACGACCGCAAGACCGCCAAGGGCGTGACCTATATCGACGAGCAGGGACAGGAAGTCTTCCAGCCCGCCAGCATCGTCATCCTCAGCACCTTCCAGTACAACAACGTGCGCCTGATGCTGCTGTCCGGCATCGGCACGCCCTACGACCCCCATACGGGCGAGGGTGTGGTCGGCCGCAACTATGCCTTCCTGAGCAACGGCGGCACGACGCTCTTCTACAAGGACAAGCACTTCAACCCCTTCGTCGCCGCCGGGCCGACGGGGCAGATGATCAACGACTTCTCGCCCGGCAACTTCGACGCCGCGCCCTATGGCTTCATCGGCGGTGCGAAGCTGCACAGCTCCCAGGCCGGCGGCGCGCCGATCGGCGCCTCGCTGCCCGCCGGGACCCCCGCCTGGGGCGCCGGCTGGAAGAAGGCGATGAAGGACTGGTACGGGCATTCCATGAAGGTCAGCATCTCGACGACCTGCATGTCCTACCGCGGCAACTACCTGGACCTCGACCCGACCTACAAGGACCCCTACGGCCAGCCGCTGCTGCGCATCACCTTCGACTGGAAGGAGAACGAGCTGAAGCTGCAGCGCTTCCTGCGCGAGCGCGTGCTGGAGATCACGAAGGAGCTGAATCCGGACAGCTTCACCGAGAGCTTCCTGAAGATGGATTCGCACTGGGACACGCGGCCCTACATCTCCACGCACAACGTCGGCGGCGCCGTGGCGGGCGAGACGCCGGTGGATTCCGCCATCAACCGCTACCTGCAGAGCTGGGACGTGCACAACGTCTTCGTCCCCGGCGGCAATGCCTTCCCGCAGAACTTCCAGGGCAACCCGACCAGCATGATCGGCGCCATGACCTACTGGTCCGTCAAGGCGATCACCGAGCAGTACCTGAAGAACCCTGGCCCCCTGGTGCAGGCGTGAGGAACGGGGCCATGACCAAGCGGAAACCCCTCCTGCTCGCCGCCGGCCTCCTCGCCGCCCTCGCGGGCCCGGCCCTGGCTCAGCTGGCCCTGGCTCAGACGACACTGGCTCAGACGACACTGGCTCAGCCGGCCCCGGCTTCGTCCGGCCCGGCGCAGCAGCCCTCCGCCGGCGAGAAGGCGCTGATCGAGAAGGGCGCCTACCTCGCCCGCGCCGGTGACTGCGTGGCCTGCCACACCGGGCCGGGCGGCAAGCCCTTCGCCGGCGGCCTGCCGATCGAGAGCGATCTCGGCCGGATCGTCACCACCAACATCACGCCCGACAAGCAGACCGGCATCGGCAACTACACCGAGGCACAGTTCGCCGCCGCGCTGCGCCAGGGCCGGCGAGCCGATGGCACCAACCTCTACCCGGCGATGCCCTACCCCTCCTACCGGCTGATCACCGACGAGGACATGCACGCGCTCTACACCTTCTTCATGAAGGGTGTGGAGCCGGTCGTGAACAGGCCGGAGGAGACGAAGCTCAGCTTCCCCTTCAACCAGCGCTGGGGCATGTCGCTCTGGAACTGGGCCTTCCTGCCCACCGGCACCTTCCAGCCGAACCCGCAGGTGAGCGACGAGATCAACCGCGGCGCCTATCTGGTCGAGGGGCTGGGGCATTGCGGCACCTGCCACACGCCGCGCGCCTTCACCATGCAGGAGCGCGGCTTCACCGCCAGCGACCCGCATTTCCTCGCCGGCACCGAGCTGAACGGCTGGCACACGCCGCAGCTGCGCGCCGGCGGCGAGGCCGCGCGCGGCGTGGCGACCTGGAACGTGCAGGACATCGCCGACTATCTCGGCAAGGGGCGGAACCGCGTCTCCGCCGTCGGCGGCGAGATGAAGTCCGTGGTCGAGCACAGCATGAACTACATGAACGATGCCGACCTGCACGCGATCGGCGCCTATCTGAAGTCGATCCCCAACGCCATGCCGGCGGTGCAGCCCAGGCCGGACGGGCAGCGCCAGACCCAGGCGAAGCTGACCGCGGCGGTCGACCTGACGCCGGGCGAGCGCCTCTATCTCGACAACTGCAACGCCTGCCACTTCGTCACCGGCCATGGCGGGACCACGGTCTTCCCGCGCCTCGACGGAGCCTCCATCGTGAACGCGGAGAACCCCACCGGGCTGATCACCACGATCCTCGGCGGCGCGGCCACGCCCTCGACCGAGCGGGCGCCCTCCGTGCTGCCGATGCCGGGCTTCGCCTTCCGCCTGTCGGACGAGGAAGTGGCGACTCTGGCCAGCTTCGTGCGCAGCGCCTGGAGCAACACCGCCCCCGCGGTGACGGCCGAACAGGTGGCGCGGGTGCGCGCGAACCTGCCGAAGCACCCCGAGCCGGTGCCCCGCACCGGGTTCAGCAACGCTTCCGGCGGCACCAACCCGACCTCCAGCCGGCCGTGACGCGCGGCGCCAGGATGGCTCCTCCATCCTGGCGCCGTTCCCTTGTGGGGCGAGAGGCGGCCCGCCGCGAAGTGCAACGGCCAGGGGCGCCTCCGAGGCCGCGGCTGGCACATCGCTTGCTGCGCCGGACGCACACCACGACAGGACACCGGGCCTTCCCGGTCTTCTGGAACGTCCGGCGCAGCGCCTGACGGGTCCGGCGTCGCGCCTCCCGGGATCAGCCGGCATGCCCGAACAGGCCGTGGAAGCGCCCGAGGAAGCTCCGCAGCCTGTCGCTGGACGGGTTGCCGAAGATCTCCTTCGGCGGCCCGGCCTGGGCGACGCGGCCGCCATCCATGAAGACGACATGGTGCGACACGTCGCGCACGAAGAGCATCTCGTGGCTGACCAGGAGCATGGTCATGCCGCTCTCGGCGAGGTTCTGCATCACGCCCAGCACCTCGGCCACCAGCTCGGGGTCGAGGGCGGAGGTCACCTCGTCGAAGAGCAGCAGGCGCGGCTGCATGGCCACGGCCCGCGCGATGGCCACGCGCTGCTGCTGCCCGCCGGAAAGCTGGTAGGGATAGTGCCCGCGCCGCGGCCCCAGTCCCACGCGGTCCAGCCAGTGCCCGGCGATGTCGCGCGCCTCCGCCTTGCCCTTGCCCAGCACGCGGACGAGGCCGAGCATCACGTTCTCCTCCGCCGTCAGGTGCGGAAAGAGGTTGAAGCTCTGGAACACCATGCCGATGCGGGCGCGCTGGGCGGAAACCGCCGCCTCGCCCATCCGCCGCCGCCGCCCGTTCTCGACGCGGTAGCCGACCGGGTCGCCATCCAGCAGGATCTCGCCGCCATCATGTTCCTCCAGCAGGTTCACGCAGCGCAGGAAGGTGGTCTTGCCGGAGCCGGAGGCGCCGATCAGCGCCACCACCTGCCCCTGGTGCACGTCGAGGTCGATGCCCTTCAGCACCTCGACCGGACCGAAGCTCTTGTGCACGCCACGCGCGCGGAGAAGGGGCTGGGCGCCGTCGCTCTGGCTCATCATCGGGGCTCTCAGTTCCGGATATAGGAGAAACGCCGCTCCAGCAGCGCGCCGATCTGGGCGATGGCGAAGTTGACGATCAGGTAGAGGATGGCGGCGAGCAGGTAGAACTGGATGATCATGTAGTTGCGTGCGATCGCCTGCTGCGTCGCCAGCAGCAGCTCCACCACCCCGATCACCGAGAGCAGCGTGGAGCCCTTCACGATCTCCAGGCAGATGTTCACCCAGGGCGGCAGGGCCCGGCGCACCGCCTGCGGGATGATCACGTACCAGAGCCTCTTCGGGAAGGTCAGGCCGATGGCCTTGGCTGCCTCCATCTGCCCGGCGGGCACGGATTGCAGCGCGCCGCGCAGGTTCTCCGCCACATGCGCCGTGGCGAAGGCGGACAGCGCGATCACCCCGGCGGCGAAGGGCGTCACGTTCACCTTGAACAGCGCCAGCCCATAGAAGGTGAACAGGATCAGCACCAGCACCGGAATGCCGCGCATGAAATCCACATAGGCCCGCGCCAGCCAGCGGAACGGCGCCCAGGCATAGGCGAGCACGGCCCCCATCGCCAGCCCGGCCAGGGTGGCGAGGAGGATGCTGAGCAGCGAGGTGCCGAGCGTCACCTGGAGGCCGGAAAGCAGCGAGAAGCGGGCCAGCCAGGCCTGTTCAAGAAAGAGGTCGAGATCCATCCCCGCCCTCCTTCAGCGGATCACGGCATAGCGGCGCTCGACCTGCCGCAGCAGCAGGGCGATCGCATAGGCGGTGACGAGGTAGAGCGCGCTGGCGGTGAGCCAGGATTCCATCACGCGGAAGGTGTTGGCGTTGATCTGCCGCGCCGTGAAGGTCAGCTCCGGCACCGCGATGGCAGCGGCGAGCGAGGTGTCCTTGAACAGCGAGATCAGGTTGTTGCTGATCGCGGGAAGGGTGATGCGGAAGGTGACGGGCAGGATGACGTAGCGCTGCCGCTGCCAGGGCCGCATGCCGATGGCCTTGGCCGCCTCCATGTACTGCCGCGGCACCGTGCCCAGGCCGGCGCGGAAGACCTCGCACATATAGGCGCCGGCATAGATGGACAGGGTGAAGATGAAGGACTGGACCTTGTCCAGCCCGTAGATGCCCAGTTCCGGCAGGCCGAAATAGATGAAGAAGACCAGCAGCAGCAGCGGCGTGTTGCGGATGACCTCCACATAGGCCCAGACCGGCCAGCTCACCCAGCGCGGCCCATAGACGCGCCCCATGGCGCAGAACAGCCCGATCACCGTGCCGATGGCCAGCGAGGCGATCGCCAGCCCGAGGCCCAGGCCGAGCGCGGCCGCGAAACGGTCCCAGTTCCGCCAGATGACGGACCAGTCGAAGTGATAGTCGATCATGCCTGTCCCGATCGCCCAGGACATTCCCGGCGCGGCCGCGCCGGCCGGGAATGTTCCATCCGTTGGTGTGCATCGCAGCGGGATGCAGGCCCCGCCGGGGCGTTCCCGTCCCGGCGCGGCGGAAGGATCAGGAGAACTCGCTCGGGAAACCGACCTTGGGCGTCGGCAGCTCGATGCCGAACCACTTCTTGTAGGAGGCGGCGAAGTAGTCGAAGTCGACGCCCATCATCGCTTCCTTGTACACGGTGTTGACGTAGTTCAGCCACACCGGGTCGCCGGGCTTGACGGCGGAGGCATAGGAGTTCGGCATCCAGCCATAGCCCGAATCGACGAAGCGGCCGGGCGCCTGCTGCATCAGCCAGCGCGAGGCCGACTGGTCCGACATCGCCGCGTCGATGCGCCGGGCGTTCAGCGCCTGGATCGTGGCATCCGGACTCTCGAAGGCATCCACCTTGGCCTGGGGCAGCGCCTTGTGCACCCATTCCTCCAGGAAGACGTTCTGCATGCCGCCGATGGTCACGGCGCCGCCCGCGGCCTTCAGTTCCTCGAAGTTCTTGTACTTGCCGCCGCGCGCCAGCAGCAGCAGGCTCACGCCCTCGCGGTAATAGGGGATGGTGAACTCCACCTGCTGCGCGCGGCCGCCGGTGACGGTCATCCACTGCACCACGATGTCCACCTTGTCGGTGATCAGGCTCGGGATGCGCGCATCGGAGCCCTGCAGCACGAACTCCACCTTGTCGTAGTCGTCGAACAGGTTCTTCGCCAGCAGCCGGGCGAGGTCGATGTCCATGCCCACCAGCTTCCCGCTCGAATCCTCGAAATGCCAGGGCGGGTTGGTGCTGCCGGTTCCGACGATCAGCTTGCCGCGGTCCTTCACCACCTGCAGCCGGCTCCTGCCCGCCGCCTGGGCATGCGCCGCCCTGGGCGTGAGCAGGCCCAGCCCCGTCCCCATCGCGGCGCCCAGCGCCGACAGGCCGAAAAAGCCGCGCCGGACGAGATTGGCGCGGCTGGTCTGGTCGTCCATCGGATGTCTACCCCCTTGCTGTCCCCCGGAGCCCGGATGCACCGGCCCCGCCAAGGGAAGCAGAGCAAGAATGTCGCCACCTCCACAATGGTCCGCATGCGGATCGGCCGGGAAAGCATCGCCCCCTCCGCCGGTCGCGCTCCACGTTCGGCGTCGTCCCCGGGGGACAAGGCTCCGCCTTTTCCCCCGGACCCCCTTATCCGCCAGGACCCTGAGGGTCCTGGACCTCCCGTTCGTTGGCGCTTGCTGATGCCGGATCGCGCCGGAGAGCCACGCTCTCCGGCGGCCAGCCACGAAGCACGACGCCCGAAGGGGCGGTTCAGGCCTTCAGGTTGGTCCAGTAGGTCCCCTGCATCGGCACGGCGGCGAAGCGCTGGTTCAGCGTGGCCAGCGTGGCGGCGGGGTCGATCCCGGCCGTGGCCTCCGGATGGAACCAGCGTGCCATGGCCTCGATGGCCATGAGGTGGGTCGGCGAGTCGTTGAAGGCGTGCCAGAGCGCATGGGCCCGGCCCTGCTTCACGGCGCTGAGGCCGGAAAGGTGCTGGCTCTCGATCACCTGCGCCAGGCTCGACCGGGCCAGGGCGGGATCGACCCCGGCGCCCAGGCTCACCCCGCCGCGCCCGCCATAGGGGCCGCCGGTGGCGATATAGACATGCGGGTCCTGGGTCAGCACGTATTCCAGGCTGAGCTGGCCGGTTTCGGTGGCGATGCTGTCCGCGCCGATATTGTGCCCGCCGGCGAAGCGGATGAAGTCGTCATAGACCCCGCGGCCCGGGGAGAAGCAGCAGGCCAGCCCGCCGGCATGGGCCTGCATCATCACCCGGGGCCGGTTCTCGCCGATCCCGGCGAGGCGCGCCTGCACCGCCCGCATCCGCGCGCGATAGAACTCCAGGAAAGCACCGGCCTGTTCCTCCCGCCCCAGCAGTTGGCCCAGGATCTCCAGGCTCGGCTCCGTGTCGCGCAGCGGGCGGACAAAGAAATCCACCACCGCCACGGCGACGCCCGCCGCCTCCAGCGGCGCGAAGAAGCTGGCCGCCGCCGTGCCGCCGCCCAGGCTGGCGACGTTGCGGCGGCTCAGCAGCAGCAGGTCCGGCTTCACCGTCAGAAGCTGCTCCAGCACCCCGACCCCGGTGGAGAAGCCCAGCACCGGCAGCCGGTCCAGCGCCGGGAAGCGGCGCAGATAGGCCTGGTACTCCGCCCCCTCGCCCCGGCGCATGTCGTCCGCCCAGCCGACGACGAGGCTGGCCGGGTCGGGATGCAGCAGGTTCAGCACGGCGAGATGGCGCCCCTGGCCCAGGGCGATCCGCCGGGCCGGCTGCTTCAGGGCGATCTCCCGGCCCAGCAGGTCGCGCAGGCGGGGCGCTTCCTGCGCCCGCAGCACCGCGGGCGTCGCCAACGGGGCCGCCATGGCGGAAAGGACCAGGACCAGCCCGTGCCGCAGCACGGTCCGGCGGCGGCGCGGGCAGGGGGAGGGGGGAGAGGATGTCTCGGGCATGGCGCAACGCCTTTCCGGTGGCCACCCGCCCGGCCGGGCGGCGAAGGCCGCGAAGTTGTTGCGAAGCCTTCGCATGAACGGCCGGGCTTGGCCAGGGCCGCCCCCGCCCACTCCCCCGTTACCGCCCTATCATCCTCCCATCATCCCCCTGGGGGCCTGCCCCTCGCCATCCCCGTCCAGCGTCGCCAGGGCCTGGGCGAGATCGGCGATCAGGTCGTCCGGGTTCTCGATGCCGATGCTCAGCCGCACCAGCCCGTCGGTGACGCCGATCCGCGTCCGCAGCTCGGCCGGCACACCGGAATGGGTGGTGGAGGCCGGATGACTGATCAGCGACTCCGTCCCGCCCAGGCTGACCGCCAGCTTGAAGACCCGCAGCGCGTTGAGCATGCGGAAGGCCTCGTCCTGCCCGCCCCGCAGCTCGATGCTGAAGGTCGAGCCGGGGCCGCTGCACTGCGCCGCATAGACCCGCCGCGTGGCCTCGTCGCCCCGGTCCGGCCCCAGCGCATGAACCCGGCTCACATGCGGATGCCCGGACAGGAACTCCGCCACCGCCTCGGCATTGGCCGCCGCCGCCCGCATCCGCAGCGACAGCGTTTCCAGCGAGCGGCCGATCATCCAGCAGGAATGCGGGTCGAGCTGCGTGCCGATGGCGCCGCGCAGCAGCCGCACCGGTTGCAGCACCGCGCGTGATCCCAGTGCCGCGCCGGCGATCAGGTCGCTGTGCCCGCCGACATACTTGGTCAGCGAATAGAGCGAGATATCCGCCCCCTGCGCCAGCGGTGTCTGGAAGACCGGGCCGAGCAGGGTGTTGTCGCAAAGCAGCAGCGGACGCTTTCCGCCCTGGGCCGCCGCGATGCGCTCGGCCTCCGCCCGCAGCAGGGCGAGGTCCACCAGCGTGTTCAGCGGGTTGGACGGGGTCTCCGCCAGGACCATCGCCACCGGGCCGCGCGCCATGGCCCGTTCCGCCGCCGCCCGCACGGCACCGGCATCGGTGCCCTGGGAGAAGCCCTCGGCCAGGATACCGTATTCCGCCAGGGTGCGGGCCAGCAGCGTTTCCGTGCCGCCATAGAGCGGCTGGCTGTGCAGGATGACCTGCCCCGGCCGCGCATGGGCCAGGATGGTGGTGGCGATCGCGGCCATGCCGGAGGCGAAGAGCAGCCCGCCCTCCGCCCCCTCGTAGAGGGCCAGCCGCTCCTCCACGATCTCGCTGTTCGGGTGGTTGAAGCGGGAATAGACCAGCCCCGCCCCGCCCTCCGGCGCCGGCTTGCGCCCGGCCACCACGTCGAAATAGTCCCGCCCTTCCTCCGCCGAGCGGAAGACGAAGGTGGAGGTGAGGAAGACCGGCGGCTTCACCGCGCCTTCCGACAGGGCCGGGTCGTAGCCATAGCCCAGCATCAGCGTTTCGGGGCTCAGCCGGTGGTTGCCGAGCATGGTCTTGTGACTGCGGTCCTGAGCCATGCGCCTCGCCTTTCCGCCGTGGAAGCCGCGAGCATACCAGGAAACCCGGCCCGCGCCGCCGTTCCGGGCGGCGCCGGACCATGCCCGGGGGCGGGGCGCAATTCACATCGCGGTGGGGCGGGCCAAGGGAGTCAGGGGCCAGGGGTCAGGGCGCCTCGACCAGGGAGACGCCGTTGCGCGCCACCACCCGGCCGCGCTTGACCACGAGGCGCCGCGGCGGGCGGGCGGCCACGGCCTCGGCCAGCGATTCCCCATCCACCAGCACGAGATCCGCCCGGCAGCCGGGCTCGATCCCATAGCCCTCCAGCCGCATCACCCTGGCGCCGCCCCGGGTGCAGATGTCCAGCGCCATCTCCACCTCCTCGTCCCGGCGGAAGTTGTTGCGCAGCCCGATCAGCATCGCGCGCTCCAGCATGTCGGCATTGCCATAGGGGCCCCAGGTGTCGCGGATGCCGTCGGAGCCCGCGCAAAGGCGGATGCCCAGGCCGCGCAGCGTGGCGGCGGCGGGCACCGGGCGACTGGCGGGCGCGGTGGTGGCGATGGCGATGTCCAGCGCCGCGATCCGCTCCAGCAGCGGGTTCACCAGCGCCGGGTCCGGGTCGCCCAGGCAGAAGGCATGGCTCACCGTCACCCGCCCCTCCATGCCCAGCGCCCGGGTGCGCTCGATGATCAGATCCAGGCTGAAGGCGCCGAGCTGCCCTGGCTCGTGCAGGTGGATGTCCACCGGCCTGCCGAAGCGCTCGGCCAGGCCGAACACCACGTCGAGCTGCCCCTTCGGGTCGCGGTCGATGGCGCAGGGATCGAGCCCGCCCACCACATCCGCGCCCATGCGCATCGCCTCCTCCATCAGCGCCGCCACGCCCGGGCGGACCATCAGCCCGGATTGCGGAAAGGCGACGGTCTCGATCTCCATCACCCCGGCATAGGCGGCCCGGGTGGCGAGCACGCCCTCCATGCCCGCGAGGCCCACCGCGTCGTCCACATCCACATGCGTGCGGATATGCGTCGTGCCCATGCGCAGCGACTGCACCACCTGCCGCGCCGACTGGCGGGCCGGGTCGATGTCCCATTCCTTCTTCAGCCGCCGCTCGGTCTCGATCTTGTCGATCAGCCGCGGCCCGGCCTGGTGCCGGCGCCAGCCCATGCCCCAGAGCGACTTGTCGAGATGGGTGTGCGCCTCGACGAAGCCGGGGACCAGCAGCGCCCCGGCGCCATCCTCCACCGGCACGCCAGGCGCCTCCAGGGGGGCATCCGGCCCGCCGCCCCATCCGGCCACGCGCCCGTCGCGGACCAGCACGTCGGTGGCCTCGCCCCCCATGGGCCGGACGTTCCGGAGCAGCAGGTCATGCGTCATGCGGGCGTTTCCTCCAGGCGGGACGTGGCGATCCGCAACTTCCGGGCCACTGGATCGCAGGCCGCCATGAAGCGCCGGCCATGCCCCGGATTCAAGCCGCCGCGCCGGAACCCCAGGAGAGGCGCGGTCGACGGCATCCCGGCGCCTTCTGTATAGGATTCCGCCGCACCGACCCCGCCCCGGCCCGGCGGCGATGCCGAGGGAACGAGACATGAGCGACACCGCCAGCATCGGTATCACGGAAAGCCTGGGCTTCGACTTCGCCGCCCTGTCGCCGCGCGAACGCTACAAGATCCTGATCGGCAGCGTCGTGCCGCGTCCCATCGCGCTGGTGACGACGATCGGGGCGGACGGGCGCGCGAACGCGGCGCCCTTCTCCTTCTTCAACTGCCTCTCCGCCGATCCGGCCATCGTGGCCCTGGGCATCGAGTTCCGCGCCGACGGCTCGCCGAAGGACACCGGCCGCAACATCCGCGACACGGGCTGCTTCACCGTCAACATCGTCTCCGACGCACTGGTGGAAGCGATGAATGTTTGTGCCACGCCCTTCGATCCGGGTGTGGACGAATTGGCCGAGGCCGGGCTGGAGATCCGCCCCGGCCATGCCGTCGCCTGCCCCTGGATCGCCCGCGCCCCCGCCGCGCTGGAATGCCGCCTGCATTCCTTCCTGGAGATCGGCAATTCCCGCGAGATCGTGCTGGGCGAGGTCCTCCACGCGCATCTGCGCGCCGACGCGGTGGACGGGCGCCTGCACATCGATCCCGCAATCATCGATGCCGTGGGCCGCATGGGCGGCCATGGCTATGCCGGCACCCGCCAGCGCTTCGACCTGCCCACCATGAGCGCCGGCGACCACGCCGCCGGGCGCGTGCCGGCGCGGCGCGAAGGCTGACGGGACCACGCCGCCCCGCTGGCGTGCCGCCGGGCTCAGGCCCGCTGGCGGTGGGAGCCGTGCGCCGGCCGCGGCAGGCCAAGGCTGCCGCGGAAGGTGCCGTCGCCGCCATACTCGGTCTGGAACAGGCCACGCCGCTGCAACTCCGGCACCAGCCAGTCGAAGGCCTCGTAGGCCGGCGCCGGAAGATGGGAGGCCATGATGTTGAACCCGTCGCAGCCGCGCGCGGCGAACCAGTCCTCCATCAGGTCGGCCACGTCGGCGGCCGTGCCCACCACGAGGTTGTGCCCCGAGGCGCCGGCCACGATCTGATAGAGCCTGCGGATCGTCATGCCCTCCTGCCGCGCCATCCGCACCAGCTTCTCGTGCCCGCTCTTGACCGCGTTGCTGTTCTCCAGCGGCGCGGGCAGCGGCCCGTCCAGCGGCAGGCCGGACAGGTCGCCGAAGGACGACGCCAGCATCGGCAGGCCCAGGCATTCGTGGATCAGGTCCTGGAGCTGCGCGAACCTGCCCTCCGCCTCGGCACGCGTGCGCCCCAGGATCGGCATGATGCCCGGCATCACCAGCATGCTGTCCGGGTCGCGCCCCGTGCCCGCGGCATGCGACTTGACGCTACCGTAGAAGGCAACGGCATCCTCGCGCGACTTCTGCGCGGTATAGATGATGTCCGCGATGCGCGAGCCCAGCACCTGCCCGGGCCCCGAGGACCCCGCCTGCGCGATCACCGGATAGCCCTGGATCGGCCGCGCGACGTTCAGCGGCCCGGCCACGCGGAAATGCTCGCCCTCATGGCGCAGGTTGTGCAGCTTCGCCGGATCGAAATAGCGGCCCGAGGCCTTGTCGCGGATAAAGGCGTCGTCCTCCCAGCTATCCCAGAGGCCGAAGACGACATCGACGAACTCCTCGGCCCGGCGATAGCGGTTCCCGTGCGCCAGCAGCCGGTCGCTGCCGAAGTTGTGCGCCTCCTGCTCGCTCCAGGATGTCACGACGTTCCAGCCCACCCGGCCGCCGCTGATATGGTCGAGCGAGGCGAACTTGCGCGCGATGTGATAGGGCTCGTTGTAGGTGGTCGAGGCGCTGGCCACGAAGCCCAGCCGCTCCGTCACCGCCGACAGGGCGCCGATCAGCGTCAGCGGCTCGAAGACGTCGATGCGGGCGAGATAGCTCAGCTCGTCGTCGCTCTTGGCGGAATGGCGCACCGCGATGCCGTCCGCCCAGAACATGAAGTGGAAGCGCGCCCGCTCCGCCGCCTGGGCCAGGCGCTTCCACAGCGCGAAGTCCATGGCCGCGGTCTCCTGCGCGTCGGGCATCCGCCAGCCCGCCGAGTGCGCGCCGTTGACCACGATGTTCAGCCCGAGCTTCATGTCGCGACGATGGCCGCTCATGCCGTATCTCTCCGAATGTCCTGGTCGGGGCAGCGTGCCGGCCTCCGCGCCCGGCCCGCGGACGCCGGGCCGCCGAGGCCGGGCGGACAGCCGCCCGTCCCACGGACCGGTTTCCCCGAAATCCTGGTGGAGCCGCGATGCGCCGGTGTCGTCCTGTCCCTGGACGGAGCCTAGGGGCGGCGGGCACTTGCCGTCAAAGTACCAGTGATGCCAGGGTTCATTCCAAAAGGTTATGAAAGAGGCCCGGCATGAACCTGCGCCAGTGCGAGATCTTCCGCGCGGTCATGACCAGCTCCTCCATCACCGGCGCCGCCGATCGCCTGGGCATCACCCAGCCAGCGGTGAGCAAGATGCTGGCGCAGATGGAGCGCGATCTCGGCTTCCCGGTCTTCCTGCGCGAACGCCGCCGCCTCGTCCCCACGCCCGAGGCGCAGGCCCTCTTCAAGGAGGTCGAGCGCGCCTTCCTGGGCCTGGAGCACCTGACCCGCTTCGCGCGCGACCTGAAGGGGCTCAGGCAGGGGCATCTCGTCCTTGGCGCGCCCTATGCCGCGGCGGCGGGCTGGCTGCCCGGGGTGGTGGCGGGCTTCCTGCGGCAGCATCCGGGCCTGTCCCTGTCGCTCCGCACCATGGACTCGCTCTCGGTCGCGCAATCCCTGGTGGCGGGGCATCTCGACCTCGGCCTGGTGCAGTTCGAGGTCCCGGCCCAGGCCCTGCACCGCGAATGCCTCCTGTCCGTGGAGGCGGTCTGCGTGCTGCCCCCCGGGCACCCCCTCGCGGCGAAGCCCAGCCTCGGCCCGCCGGACCTGCGCGACGAGCCCCTGGTGGCCCTGGCCGCAGCGGACCGCTACCGCCAGCGGCTGGAGGCCGAGCTGGCGGCGCATGGCATCGCGCCCCGCATCCGGGTGGATGCGCCGCTCGCCTCGGCGGCCTGCGCCCTGGTGATGGAGGGCATGGGCATCGCCCTGGTGGACCGCCTGACCGCCGAGGACAACCGCCCCCGCGGCATCCTCCTCCGGCCCTTCGCGCCGCGCCTCGCCGAAGACCTGACGCTCCTCACCCCCACGCGCCGCCCCGCCTCCCTCGCGGTCGCGCGCTTCGCCGCCTTCCTGAAGGCGCATTTCCAGGGCGCGTCCAGGCCGGCGCCAGCCTGATCCGGATGGCGGAACGCACCGGCCCACGGGCCTGCAAGGGTCTGGGCGTCACGCTCCGTGGCCAGCCCCCGGGGGACAAGGCGCCGCCTTTCCCCCGGCCCCCCCATCCGCCAGGACGCTGCGCGCCCTGGACCGGGGGGGGCTCGCGGCAACCGTCGGCCCGAAGGTCCGATCCCACAGCACGGACGGATACGGCAGCGCCGGAAAAGAAAGAAAACCTCCCGGGCCACGCGCCCCCCGCCGCACGGGGCGGGCACGGCCCCCAAACACCCCTTGCTTCCCGGACCCACCCCAGACTATAGGAATAAAATCAACACACCGCTTCGCCGCCGCGCGATTCACCGCGCCTGCACCAGCATGACCCGGGTGATCCCCGGCCTGCCGGCCATCGCGTCGTCCGGACGGATAAAAGGCTAAAATCCTAAAGTGCCAAAGCTTCGAAGTGGCACGGCCGGCGGCTTACCCTGGCCCGCGCAGGAAACCCGCCCCTGCGATTGCCAGCCCCGGAGAATCTGTTTCTAGTGCCGCGCCCGCACCGGGCCGGCCGCACGCACCACGCGCGTCGCCGCCGTCCCGGTGCGCGGGCGGTTGTCTGGCGCGCGGGGTGACGGAATGGGTGGCTTGGTGATCAGCGGCGGCCGGGTTGTGGACCCGGCGAGCGGGATGGATGCCGTGGGCGACGTGGCCCTGATCGACGGCAAGGTCGCCGCCCTGGGCACCGGGCTGGGCGGCGCCGAGCGTGTGATCGACGCGACGGGGCTCGTGGTCGCGCCGGGCTTCATCGACCTGCACGCGCATGGCCAGTCCATCCCCGCCGACCGCATGCAGGCCTTCGACGGCGTGACCACGACGCTGGACCTGGAAGCCGGCGTGATGCCCGTCGCATCCTGGTACAGGCGCCAGGCGGCGGAAGGGCGCATCCTGAACTACGGTGCCGCCACCAACTGGGCCTTCGCCCGCATCGGCGCCATGGTCGGCACCAACGAGGAATCCTCGCTGGAGGCCTTCGGCCGCGCCATGCGCGACCGCCGCTGGATGGACAACATCGCGACCGAGGCCGAGGTCGCGGGCATCATCGACCGCATCACGCAGGGGCTCGACGAGGGCGGCATCGGCATCGGCATCCTCAACGCCTACGCGCCCGGCGCCGGCGTGCAGGAACTGGTCGAGGTCTGCCGCCTCGCCGCCGCGAAGAACGTGCCGACCTTCACCCATGTCGCCTACATGGCGCGCATCGATCCGCAGAGCGCGGCCGAGGCCTATATCCGCCTGATCGGCTATGCCGCGGCGACCGGCGCGCACATGCACATCTGCCACTTCAACAGCTCCAGCAAGACAGACATCGCCCGCTGCTACGATCTGGTGCGCAACGCGCAGCTCAAGGGGCTGAACATCACCGTCGAGGCCTATCCCTACGGCACCGGCTCCACCGTTCTGGCGGCGGCCTTCTTCAGCGACCCGCATTTCGAATCCCGCAACGGCCTCGGCTACGATTCCGTGCAGCGCGTGACGGACGGCCACCGCTTCCGCGATCGTGACGAACTGCTGGCGGCGCAGGCCGAGGACCCGTCGCAGCTCGTGCTCTGGCACGTGCTGGACACGGAGCACAACGAGCGCCACCGCGAGCTGCTGGACATGGCCGTGCTCTACCCGGACGGCGCCATCGCCTCGGACGCGATGCCCTGGTCGATGCCGGATGGCAGCACCTACACGGGCGATGCCTGGCCGCTGCCGGAGGAAGCGACCTCCCACCCGCGCTCCGCCGGCTGCTTCACGCGCTTCATCCGCCGCTGGGTGCGGGAGCGCCAGGCGGTGCCGCTGATCGAGGGCATCCGCAAGGTCTCGCTGATCCCGGCGCAGATCCTGGAGGCCAGCACGCCCGCCATGGCCGGCAAGGGCCGCCTGGCCGTGGGCGCCGACGCCGACGTCGTGGTCTTCGACTACGACACGCTCAGCGACAGGGCGGAGTTCACCGCGATGAACCGCCCGGCCGAGGGCGTGCGCCACCTGATCGTCAGCGGCGTGCCGGTGATCGCCGACGGCGTGATGGACGTGGCGGCGCGGCCCGGCCGGCCGGTGCGCCGCCCCGCCATCACGCGCTGAGCGGCATGCCCGTCCCCGTCCTGCTCGTCGCCGGCTTCCTGGGGGCGGGCAAGACCACGGTGGTGAACCACCTCCTGGCCCATGCCGGGGGGCGGCGCATCGCCGCGGTGGTGAACGACTTCGGCGCGATCAACATCGACGCGGAACTGGTCGCCGGCGCCAGCGACGGCGTCGTCAGCCTGTCCAACGGCTGCATCTGCTGCTCGCTGGAAGGCGACCTGCTGCGCACGCTGGCCACCCTCCTGCGGCGCGACCCGCGCCCGGAGGCCATCGTGATCGAGACCAGCGGCGTGGCCGAGCCCTCGGACATCGTCCGCAACCTCATGGACCCGGTGATCTGGCGCGAGGCGCCGCTGGAGACCGTGCTCTGCGTGGTGGATGCGACGGCCACGTCGGAGGCGCTGGAGGACCCGCTGTTCCGCGCCCAGCTCCGCGCCGCCGATGTGGTGGCGCTGAGCAAGGTGGACCTCGCCGAGGACGCCGACCGTGCCAGGGTCCGCGCCGCCGTGAAGGCGCAGCGCCCTGCGGCGCTCGCCGTCGATGCGCCGCAGGGCCGGGTGCCGCTGGAACTCCTCTTCCCGGACGACCCGGCGCATGTTCCCGCGCCGCGCGATCCCGGCCGCCGCCGCCCCGTGGCCGACCGTTTCGAGACGCTGAGCTGGACCTCCGACCGGCCTCTCTCGCTGCCCCGGCTGCAACAGGCCATCGCCCGCCTCGCGCCCCGCCTCGCCCGCGCCAAGGGGCTGTTCGAGACCGTGGAGCAGCCAGGCCGCCAGTTCCTGTTCCAGCTCGCCGGCGGCCGCGCGACCCTGGCCCCGGCCGGAGCGCCGCCGCCGGACCTGCCCCGGGCGCGGATCGTGTTCATCGCGGAGATCGGCGCCCTTTCCGCCGCCGAGATCGAAGGGGCGATGGAGGCCTGCACCGCCGGGACAGGGTGACACGAGCGGACCGTTCCGCTTCATGGCAGCACTCTCCCCGGGCCTAGCCTCAGGCGCGGCGCCCGCTCAGCCCAGCGCCGCCAGCACGGCGGCGGCGGTGTCCGACCAGGGCACCGGGCGGAAGCCGTCGCGGATATCGGCCTCCAGGGCGGCGAGGTGTTCCGGATTCCCGATCAGGGCACGGGCGGCGGCGGTGGCGCCGGTGGCGTTGTCCGGGTCGAGATAGGCGCAGAAGCGTCCCCCGGCCTCCGGCACCGAGGCGCGGTCGGAAGCGAGGCAGGCCCGCCCGAAGCTCAGGCTTTCCGTCACCGGCAGGCCCCAGCCCTCGTAGAAGGAGGGAAAGAAGGTGAAGCGGCAGTCGCGATAGAGCAGGCGCAGGTCGGAATCGCTCGGCGAGCCGGCCAGGACCAGCTTGCCGCCGAGATTCGCCGTGTTGCGGATCTGGCCGAGCAGGTCCTGCACCAGCCAGCCGGCCCCGCCGGCGAAGACCAGGCGCGGCACCTCCCGCTCCGGCATCTCCTCCAGCAGCCGCCGCCAGACGCGGAAGGCGAGCGCGTGGTTCTTGCGTGCCTCGATCGTGGACACGAAAAGGACATAGCCCGGGTCGCCCGGTGGCGGCGGCACGGCGGGCACGGCCTGACGCGGGGCGCCGAAGCCGGTGCCGATAGGGAAGGCGGTGATGCGCGGCGCCGGGGCGATGCCCTGTTCCGCCACCCATGCCGCCGCGTCGCGCGCCGTGGCCCCGGAGATGGCCAGCACATGGTCCACCTGCGGCAGGGTGCGGCGCAACCAGGGGCCGAAGACCCGCATCAGCCCCGGATCGGTCCATTCCGGGTACTTCACCGCGATCAGGTCATAGAGGACCAGGGCGATGCGCAACCCGCTGCGCGCCTTCATCCGCCCCAGCACCGGGCCGTAATCCGGATGCGCCCAGGGCGCGCCGGGGATCAGCAGCGTGTCGCCCGGCCCGGGCTCCACGGCCGCGCGCTCCGGCGCCTTCGCGCTTCCGCCCTTGCCGGGGCGCGGCAGGGGGCGTGGCAGGGGGCGTGGCAGGGCGCCTGCCACGCCGCGCAGGGCCTGGCGCAGCTCCGAGGCGACCGAGGCCTGCGCCACGGTGGCGCGGGCCAGGGGGATGCGGATGCCGCTCGGCAGCCAGCCCGCCGCCTGCCGCAGCATCCCGCGCCGGGCCTCCGCCACGGGCGCCGCGACATGCTCCGCCACCACCGCATGCCCGTCGCGGCCCGGCGGCGGGGTGTCGTCGCCGCCGGAAAGCCGGGCATAGAGCGCCTCCAGCTCCGCCCATTCCACCGCACGCAGCCCTTCGCGCGGCGGCACGGCGCGGCAGAAGCGCACGCCGGGATGCGGCGCCAGGGCGCGGCAGAGCTCGAAGGCAAGGCGCTGGATGCCGGAAAGCCGGTGGCGGATCGCGGCGTAGTCGAGCAGGTCGCCGACCTCGACCCAGAGCACCGGCGACGGAGGGGCGGCGGCGCTCATGAGGAAAGCAGGCCCTGGAACCAGCCGGGCAGGGAGGCCCCTGCCGCCGGGACCGCCCTGCCGCCCGCGCCACGCTCCGCCAGGACGCAGCCGCGCCGTTCCAGCGCTCGCAGCGCCCACCGCCGGGCTTCGGCCGGTGGACTGGCCAAGGGGCGCAGCAGCAGGTCGCCCGGCGCGGGGCACAGCGGCCTCGGCACGAGATCGGCGAAGCGGCGCCCGAGCAGCGGGAAGACGGCCTCGGGCGCTGTCCGGTAGGCGCCGGCCGGGGCCGCCCGCGTTCCCGCCGGAAGCGTGGCGCCGTCCTCCGCCGGCATCTCGAAGCGGACGGGCTCCACGCGGAGCGCCGGGGGATGCGCCAGCAGCAGGCGCTCCAGCTCCGCCGGGTCCGGCCAGCCATCGGTCACGTCCAGAAACAGGAAGGGCGGCCGGCGCGGCGGGAAATTGGCCAGGCTGGCTTGGGCGACGGAGGCCCAGTCCTCGGCGCTGCCGCGCGGCAGCAGGGCGCCATGGAAGGGATCGCCCAGCCGGAGGAAGGCGCCGGGCCTGTCGTAGAACGCCTCGATCGCCTCGCGATAGGCCAGCCCGATCCGCTCGGGGGATAGCGTCTCCCGCACCCATTCCCGTGCCCGTGCGCCGAGTTGGCGGCCCGAGGCGGGGTCCTGCAGCAGATCCTGCAGCACGGCGCGCAGCTCCCCATCCCCGAACCGTTCGGGAATGGCGCGGAGGCAGCCATCCGGCACCTGCGACATGGTGCCATGGCGGTTCACCACCACGGGAAGCCCCGCCGCGAGGCAGTCGATCAGGGCGCCGGAGGTCTCGCCGCGCGAATGGTCGCGCAGTTGGACCGCGATATCGGCCGCCGCCATCCAGTCGGCATAGTCCTGGGGCGAGACCCGTCCGGTCAGCCGCAGGGTGGCGCCTTCGCGCGGGAGGTCGAGCTGCTCCACCGCCTCGCCCACCAGCGCCAGGAGCGGCCGCTTCCCCGCGTGGTGCAGTCCATGGCAGGCCGCGACGAGACGGTCCGGCAGCTTGCTGGCTGTCAGGATGCCGAAGCTGGCGATGACCGGGAGATCCGGTGCCAGCCCCAGGCGCCGGCGGGCGGCGGCCCGGTCGCCCTTCGGAGGAAGCCGGCGCAAATGCGGGATGATGGCAGGCTCCCCCGCCGTGGCCGCGTCGTAGTGCCGCCGCGTCCATTCGGCGGCGTGCAGCGAGTGCTGGATCACGCCGATCGTGTCGCGCAGCACCGGCAGGCTGCAGGGCCAGGCGCGGGTCGCGGCGATATCGCCCTCGCGCAGCCAGGTCAGGACGGCGGGCCAGCCGTGGGAGGCATGCAGCGCCGCGACGAGACGCTCCCGGTCGCCCTCCCGGTAGGCCCGCCAGAGCGCGTGGCCGGACAGGAAGGAATCGTGCAGCGTCGCCACCCCTGGCTGCTCCGCCAGCAGGCCCCGATACTGGAAGTCGTGGAGATCGGAATTGCCGAGCTGGTGGAGCACCCGGTCGAAGCGTTCCCCCAGGTTCCCGAAGGTGCCGGCATCCAGCACCGGAAAGGCGCCCCGCAGCCGCTCGTCCTCGGTCAGGCCGCTCTCGCAGACCAGGGTGACGTCGTAATGGCGCGCCAGGGCCGGGGCGAGCTCACGCGTATAGTCGGCGATGCCGGTCGGCTGCGGCGGCAGGGGCGAGACCAGGGCGAGGCGCGGCAGGCGCCGCCCGGGCACGAGATGGGCGGGACGGTCCCGGAGACGCGGGGCTTCCAGCAGGGCCTCCAGCGCCGACCAGCTGCGTGCCGCGGTATCCGCCCAGCCGAAGCGTGCCGCCTGGGCCGGGGCATGGGCCAGGAGCTGTGCGCGGAAAGCGGGCTCCGCCAGGGCGCGCGTCATCACCCGGGCGATATCCGCCGGATCACGCGGGTCGAACAGCGCCTCCTCCAGTCCGATCACTTCCGGCAGGCTGCCGGCGCGGCTGCCGATCGCCGGGGCGCCGCAGGCCATGGCCTCCAGCACCGGCAGGCCGAAGCCCTCGTAGAAGGAAGGAAGCACCGAAAGGTCGCAGGCCGCGTAGAGCGCCGGCAGGTCCGCCTCCGGCACGAAGCGGATCAGCACCGCTTCCTCCGCCCCGAGGCCGGCCGCCTTGCGGGCCAAGGCGAATTCCGCGGGGTCCGTGGCGCCGACGATCACCAGCTGGTGCCGGGCCCGCAACGCCGGCGGCAACAGCGCCTGGGCCCGCAGCAGCCCAGCCTCGTTCTTGCGCGGGTCGCCGCCGCCGACAAAGAGCACGAAGCCGTCGCGCAGCCCGTAGCGGGCGAGCAGCGCCTGCTTCCGCGTTGCGTCCATTCGCTGCGGGCCGAAGACCGCGCTGTACCCGGCGCGGATATTGACCACCCGGTCGCCGGGCAGGGCGAGATGCTCCATGGCGTCCTGCCGGCTGGCCTCGGAAATGGCGAGCAGCAGGTCGGCCTCGGCCATCTCGTGCAGGCAGCGGAAGTACCAGTCCTTCAGCCGCTGCGCCCCCGCCCAGGGGCCATCGAGATAGTCCTCTCGCTGGATCAGCGGGATCAGGTCGTAGCAGACCGCCGCCGTGGCCGGCCGTGCCCGGTCGGGCGGCCAGCGTGCGATCACGTCGTCGGATGAACCCTCGAAGAGGCTGGTCGCCAGGAGCAGGTCCGGCGCCAGCGCGGCGATGGCCTCGGCCCGCAGGATCTCACCCGCCGTGCGCCGGGCGGGACGAGGCTCGGTGACATCCGGCGCGCCGGCGGGGCCCCACCAGAGATGGAAGGCGGAATCCGGCAGGACCTCGCCGAAGGCTTCCCGCAGCGCGTCGCCGCCATCGCCCAACGTGCCGTTGAGCAGCAGGTGCACCTCGTGCCCCCGGGCCTCCTGCGCCAGGGCGAGCGCCAGGTCGCGCGAGTAGCGCCCGATGCCGCGAAGGCGGCTCGTGCCCTGGGCGCCCTGCATGTCGATCAGCAACCGCATCGGTATTCCGCCGCTTTCCGCGTTCAGATCCCGCCATGCCGCGCCGCGAGGCGCAGGAAGGCGGAGCGTTCCGCATCTGACAGGACCGGTGGCGGCTGCAGCCGCACACCCTGCACGGAGATGTGGGCGGGAAGCGCGGCTCCTTTGGAAAGCCGCTCATAGGCCATGAAGCGATGAACCAGCCTGGCCTTCAACCCTGGGCTCAGGGCCGCGAGGCGCAGGCCGATCATGCGCGCGATGGGGATCGCCCGATAGGCACGTACCCCCTTCCGGAAGCCCTGGCGCAACTGGCGCTTCCAGGGTTCCGGAAGATCCCGCAGCGGCGCCAGCAAGGACCGTTTCAACGGCTTGTCGTCTCGTTCACCCATCGGGCGAGAGCGATAACGGCAGCAGTCCGGGGAAGCAACCAGGCGGGGGGACAAAGGCACGCGACGGGCCGCCCGGCCCGGGAACGGGAAGCCGGATGGGCCTCAGGCGGCGCCCAGGATCTCGTCCACCGTGCCGTCGGCGGTGATGCGCCCGGCCTCCAGCCGGATGGCGCGGTTGCACCAGCGGCGCACCACGTTGAAGTCGTGCGTGGCGATGACCATGATCTCCGCCTTGTCCACCAGCGCCGCCAGCCGCTCCTCGGCCTTGCGCATGAAATCCGCGTCGCCGGCCGAGAACCATTCGTCCATCAGCAGGATGTCGGGGTTCATGGTGGTGGCCATCGCGAAGGAGAGGCGGATGCTCATGCCGGCGGAATAGCCGCGGATCGGCACGTCCAGGAACTCGTCCAGACCGGAGAAGGCGGCGGCCTCGCGCTCCAGCCCGGCGATCTCGGCGTCGCCAAGGCCACGGAAGAGCCCGCGCAGGCGGATGTTCTCGCGCCCCGTGGAATCCGGGTCCATGCCGGCCGCCGGGTCGATCAGCGAGCCGATCTCCCCCTCCACCCGCAGCGACCCGCCGACAGGCTCGTAGATTCCGGCCAGCGTCCGCAGCAGCGTGGTCTTGCCCGCGCCGTTGTGCCCGACCAGCGCCACGCGCTCGCCCGGGCGGATGGTGAAGGTGAGGTCGCGCAGGGCGTTCACCACCACGCGGTTGGACTCGTCCGTGCTCACCCGCACCGCCGCCTTGGCCAGCAGCCGCTTCTTCAGCGAACGGGAAGCGACGTGGTAGAGCGGGAACTCGATGTTGAGCCCCTGGGCCTCGATGATAGCCATGTCGTCGTCAGACCCAGAAGGCGAGGCGGCCGCGGAAGCGGACGAAGAAGCCCAGGGCCAGCCCCGTGGCGGCCAGGGTATAGAGGATGGCGCCGACCCAGGCCATCATGGCCCCGCCGCCATCCACCAGCGGGCCGCGCAGCACTTCCAGCAGGTCGTAGAAGGGGTTCAGCGGCAGCCAGGCCTGGGTCGCGGGGCTCAGCAGGTCGGCCTTCCAGATCACCGGACTCATGAAGAAGGCGAGCTGCATGATGTTGGTCACGATCGGCCCGACATCGCGGAACCGGGCACAGACCATGCCCAGGAAGACCGAGGCCGCCAGGGCGTTCAGGAAGAAGATCAGCAGCCCGGGGACCAGCAGCACGACCTCCGGCCCCGGCCAGCGGTTGAAGATCGCCAGCACGAGGAAGAGCAGGGGGATGTTGTGCGCCGCCGTCAGCACGTTGCGGAAGACGCAGCGCAGCGCATGGGTGGTGAAGGGCAGGCGCATCTGCCGGATCACCCCTTCCGCGCCGGTCAGCGCCGTGCAGGCATCCGTCACCAGGCCGTTGATCACGTTCCAGACCACGAGGCTGACCGCCAGGTGCGGCAGGTAGTCGCGCAGGCTGATGCCGAGCAGGCGGGAATAGAGCAGCCCCAGCCCCGCCAGCATCGCGGCGGTGGAAAGGGTCAGCCAGAAGGGCCCGATCACCGAGCCCCGGTAGCGGTTGCGCAGGTCGAGTCGTGCCAGCGCCCAGCTCAGCCGCCAGGTCTGCAGGCCGGAGGACAGGTCCTCCATGGCGCGGGAGAGGCGTCGTGGGTTGCTCGCGTCGATCTGGAAGACGGGCGACGGCTGGGCGGTCATGGCGGGCGTGCCTATACGAAGCCGCGGGGCGCCACAACCTGTCTTGCGGGCAGGGCGGCCCCGCCCTGCCCGCCGGAACCCCTGGCGGGCCGTGCCGCCGGGGGAGGGCCTTCCTTCCCCCGGTGCCCTCGCGGGGCCTTTACCGTCCTACTTGGGCGCGTAGGCACCGATCGGACGGGCGGAGACGCCGGTGGCCGGCGGCGGGGCGCCAATGGCCCGGCCGATGCGCACCTGGTCGGGACCATGGGTGATGAAGACCCGGTCGCCGACCTGCAGGTTGTCCTCGTTGGTCTGCACCACGGCGATGTCGCCGCCATTGTCCTGCTGGATGATGAACTCGATGGCCTGGCCGGTGCCGGTCCCGCGCTCGATCGCATTGCCGGCGAGCCCGCCCAGCACCGCGCCGCCCAGGCCGCCCAGCACGTTGCTGCGCCAGTCGCCGCCGATGAAGGAGCCGGCCACGCCGCCCGCCACCGCGCCCGCCGCGGTGCCCACCCCGCTGCGGCCGCTCTGGACCGTCACCGGCCGCGTGCCCTTGACCACGCCATAGGTCACGGCCGCCGGCACGCCCATGGTCGCGCTGCTGTAAGTCGCGCCCGTGTTCTGTGGCGCGCAGGCGGCCAGGCCGCCGGCCAGGGCCAGTGAAACCAGGCAGAGCCGAAGAGCAGCCGAAGACGAACGATGCGCCCGGGAATGGCTTGTTATACGACGCATGAGGCGTTCCTTTCGGAAAGGCAGAGTGTCTTCTGCGCGGAATGTGGCGAGAAGGGGGCGCCAACGTGACGTGGATCGCACAGCGGCGCCAGCCCGCGATATGCATCGTAGAGTCTCCACTTGCTTCATGCCCAGGCTTCCGTTAGCCCTTTCCGCCGCAGGCACCGTCTGCACCGCGGCTTCCGGCCGTTTCGCCAGCGTGGGGGCGCCGGCGATCGGCCAAGCCGGAAGGACCGCGGGAGTACCGAGGATTGGGGGGATTGGGGGATGCTTCCTCGCGGGTTTGATCGGCGCGGCCTGACCGCGCGCGTGCGGGGAGCGATGACGCTGTCGCTTCTGGCCTGTGTGGCCGCCTGCGGCAGCCAGCAGGTCGCGACCAGCTCGTCCCGGCACATCTACGATTCCTCCTCCAACTACCACCGCCCCGCCTCCTACGACCCGCCCGGCCCGCCCGGCGATCCCTGGGGCCCCTATATCCGCGATGCCTCCAAGCGGTTCGACGTGCCGGAGCGCTGGATTCGCGAGGTGATGCGCCAGGAGAGCGCGGGCCGGACCACGGCCACCAGCCCGGTGGGCGCCATGGGCCTGATGCAGGTGATGCCCGGCACCTATGCCGAGCTCGCCTCCCGCTACGGGTTCGGGAACGACCCCTACCACCCCTATGACAGCATCATGGCCGGTGCCGCCTATATCCGGGAGATGTACGAGCTCTACGGCAGCCCGGCCTTCCTCGCCGCCTACAACGCCGGCCCCCGCCGCCTGGAGGACTACCTCTGGGGCGGCAAGGGCCTGCCCGCCGAGACCCGCAACTACGTCGCCCGGATCGGGCCGCGGATCGTGGACGCCCATCCGTCCCACCGCGCGCCGCCGGAGGTCTATGCCGCCGCCGACATCCCGCTGCGCATCCCGGCCGGGCCGCGCCGCGGCGACACCGCCACCATGCTGGCGCTGCGCGACCAGCGCCGCGCCGTCGATCCGGGCGTGAAGGTCGCGACGCTGCCGCCCGGCCCGGTGATCCGCATGGAGCCCATCCCCGACGGCTCGACCAGCATCGCCTCGGCCCCGCCGCCAGCCGTGCAGGTGGCCAGCCTGGGCAACGGCCCGGTCATCGCCATGGAGCCCATCCCGGACGGTTCCACCCGCTCCTCCTCCGGTTCCTACGCCCCGCGGGGCACCGTCGTCGCCATGGCGCCGATCCCGGATGGTTCCACCAGCCCCGCCGCTTCCCGCCTGGGCGGCAATGTGGTGGCGATGGACCCGATCCCCGACGGCTCGACCACGCGCAGCGAGGCCGCTCCCACCACGGGCCGGATCGAGACTGCCTTCAGCCGCCAGGAAATCATGCCGACCCCGCCGGCCTTCGCCGCCGGCGCCCGGGCCGCCGAGCCCACCGGCCGCGCCAGGGCGCCCCGCAGCGCCCCCGTGGAACTCGCCGAGGCCTCCGCGCCGCGCCGCGCCGCGCCGCCCCAGACGCTGAGCCTCGTCGGCACCGCCCATGCCGGCACCCTGTCCCGCCCAGGCCTGAGCACGGCCACCGCCGCGCCGGGCACCGGCAGTTGGGCCGTGCAGGTCGGCGCCTATGCCAGCGAAAGCCAGGCCCGCACCGCCGCCAACCAGGCTCGCTCCAAGATCCCGGCCAATGGCGTGCGCGTCGCCGTGCAACCGGTGATGCAGGGCAAGACCGTGCTCTATCGCGCCCGGGTCATGGGCCTGTCGCGCGACGGTGCCCAGAACGCCTGCGAGAAGCTGCGCAGCGGCCGCGGCGCCTGCATGACCCTGTCGCCCGACTCCCAGAGCTGAGCGAAGGCCATCCGGCGTGACCGACGCTCCCGCGCCGGTCACGCCGGATGGCCGCTACCTCGTGGTGCGCGGCCGGCTCTGGCGCCGCGCCGATCCCGCCCTTCCCGAATCCGAACGCGGGGCGCTGGTCCAGGCCCTGATGCGGGCCCGCCGTGCCGTGCGCGAGGCTGGCCGGCAGGGCGACACGGAGGCACTGCGCGCCGCGCGGCAGGCGGTGGACGAGGCCAAGCGGGGCCTGGGCGAGCGCGGCCCGGTCTGGTGGCAGGACGGCGCCCCCGACTACAATCGCCACCTAGCGCGCAACACGCCCTATGCCGGCTGGTACGCCGCGCTGGAAACGGCCCCGCCGGAACGGGGCTGAACGGCCCCTTCGCAATCCCGCCCGCGCGGGGCATCCTGCCCGGCCGATGCGCCTCCTCCTCCTCAACGGCAACACCGACCCCGCGATGACCGAGCGCCTGCGCCACCATGCCGAGGCCTGGCTGGCCCGGCAGGGACGCGGCGATGTCGAGCTGATCCCCTGCACCGCCCGCTTCGGCGCCCGCTACATCGCCACCCGCGCCGCCGTGGCCGTGGCCGGGCATGCGGTGCTGGAGGCCATCGCCGAGCGGGACCCGGCGGTGGACCGCATCGCCATCGCCTGCTTCGGCGAGCCCGGCTTCCTGGCGGCGCGCGAGATCTCCCGCGTTCCCGTGCGCGGCATGGCCGAGGCCAGCATCGCCGCCGCCCTGGCGCTGGCCCCCGGGGCCCGGATCGCCCTGCTGACCGGCGGCGAGGCCTGGGTGCCGATGCTGCGGGAACATGCCTTCGCCCTGGGCCATGGACCGGACCGCATCCTGGTCCGCGCCGTGCCGCCCGCCGGCGACGTCCTGGCGCGCGACCCGGACGGCGCGGCCCGGCTGCTGGCCAAGGCGGCGGAGGCCGTCATCGCGGAAGGGGCTGCCGCGGTGGTGCTGGGTGGCGCCGGGCTGGCAGGCCTGGCCCCCGCCGTGGCGGCGCATCTGCCCGTGCCGGTGCTGGACAGCCTCGACTGCCTGATGGAAGCCAGTCTCGGCGAACCCCTGCCATTTCTGCCGCCGCCGTCCTCCGCCCCATCCCTGGACCTCTCCCCGGCCCTCGCCCGACGTCTCGGCGGCTGATCCGGGCAACGTCCTCGCTTCGGGTGTTGCCCTTGTGGGTCGCGCCCAGGGGGAGGCGCTGCCTCCCCTGACCCCCTCCGCCGGGGACCAAGCCGCCCCCCGGGCCCCGGGCTTTCGTTGGCGCCTGTGGCAGCCGCTTTTCCGCGGCTTGATTCCCGGGAGCAGGTAGAAACGCGGGATTCCCGGAAAGCAGAGGTGGCACCGGCAGTCCGCCGGAGAGCATGGCTATCCGGCGCGATCCGACAAAGCCCCGGCCCGCATAACCGCCGCTTAAGGACTGCCATGCAGGATGCGCGCCGACGGCAGCGCAGCATGGGGCACGGAGAGCGTGGCGAGAACCCGCAACCAGGGACCGACGATCGTCATCCGGCGGGAGGAAGGGGGCGAGGCTGGCCATCATGGCGGCGCCTGGAAGGTCGCCTATGCCGATTTCGTCACGGCCATGATGGCCTTCTTCCTGCTGATGTGGCTGCTCAACGCCACCACGGAGCAGCAGCGCAAGGGCATCGCCGACTACTTCGCGCCAAGCAACCTGATGTCCCAGTCCACCTCCGGCAACGGCCAGCCTTTCGGCGGCAGCACGCCGCATTCCCCCGGCCAGCTTTCCACCGACACCAGCAGTCCGCGGATCGAGACCGGCCCCCGTCCGGTGCTGCAGGACATCGAGGTGGAGGACGAGACCGAGACCCCCGCCCAACCGGTCGCGACGCGCGAGGCGCCGCCCGGCCCGGACGATGCCCCCGACGCGAAGCCGGGGCAGGCGGCGGTCGCCGTCTCCGCTCCCGGCGACGGCGGAAACGGCGCGGCGCGGCGCGACGCCGACCTCGCCGCCGCATCGGAGACCGCGCTGCGGCGGGAGCTGGAGAAGCGGGAGCGCGATGCGCTGGAGCAGCTGGCCGGCCAGCTCCGCGCCGCCGTGGCGGGCGACCCGGTTCTGGCGGAGCTGGCGCAGCAGTTCCGGGTGGAGCAGGTGCCGGAGGGGTTGCGGATCCAGCTCTTGGATTCGGAGGGCAAGCCGATGTTCACCTCCGGCGGCAACACGCTGAACGAACGCTCCCGAGCCCTGGTCGCCAAGGTCGCCTCGGTGATCCGCCGCGTGCCCAACGCGGTGTCCATCACCGGCCACACTGACGCCACCCCCTTCCGCACGGACGCCCGCAGCAACTGGGACCTGTCGGCCGAGCGCGCCAATGCCACGCGCCGCCTGCTGGTGGAGAACGGGGTGGGCGAGAACCGCCTGCGCAGCGTCGCCGGCCTGGCGGAGCGCGAGCCGCTGCTGCCCGAGGCGCCGGAGGCCGCGGCCAACCGCCGCGTCTCCATCCTGCTGCTGCGCCAGGCGCCGCAGCCCCCCGCGACCGGAGCGACGCCGCGATGAACGCGATCCTGGGCCTCGCCGTGATGCTGGGCTGCGTCTTCGGCGGCTATGTGCTGGCAGGCGGCAAGTTCGACATCATCATGCACGCCCTGCCGCACGAGATGATGGTCATCGGTGGCGCCGCGCTGGGCACATTCATCATGGCCAACAGCCTGAACGACATCAAGCACACGCTGGGCGGGCTGGCGAAGGTGCTCAAGGGCTCGCGCTTCCGCAAGGCGCAGTATGTCAGCATGCTCAGCCTGCTCTTCTTCCTGGTGCGGCTGGCGCAGCAGAAGGGCAACATGGCGCTGGAGCCGCATATCGAGAAGCCGGAGGAAAGCACCGCTTTCGGCCATTTCCCCGATATCCAGAAGGACCACCACGCCGTCCTGCTGATCTGCGACTACCTGCGCATGATCGGCATGAACGCCGACGACCCGCACCAGATCGAGGATGTGATGGCCCGCGAACTCAAGAAGATGCGGGATGAGGAGCTGCACCCCTCCCACGCCCTGCAGAGCATCGCGGACGCGCTGCCGGCGCTGGGCATCGTCGCGGCGGTGCTGGGCGTGATCAAGACCATGGCCAGCATCGACCAGCCGCCCACGGTGCTGGGCGGCATGATCGGCGGCGCGCTGGTCGGCACCTTCCTCGGCGTGCTGCTGGCCTATGGCATGGTGGCCCCCGTGGCCGCCCGGCTGAAGGGCGTGGTGGTGGAGGAAGCCAAGTTCTATGAGGTGATCCGCGCCGTGCTGGTTGCCCATCTGCAGGGCAATGCCCCCCAGGTGGCGGTGGAGACCGGCCGCAAGATGGCGCCCAGCCAGCACATGCCGAGCTTCCAGGAGCTGGAGACAACTCTGCAGGAGCTTCAGATCGCCTGAGGCCTGGGGAACTTGACGCGGGGGCCGGCCTGCTGCCACCGCTTCTCGCATGAGCGAGATCCAAGAACGGGCCGGCGGCCTGCCCAATCACCTGGGCTTCGAGGTTGAGGAATGGCGCGAGGGCTATGCCCGCGTCGGTTGCGAAGTGATCCCGGAGCTCCTGAACTTCGCCGGGATCATGCATGGCGGGGCGATCATGGCCCTGGCCGACCAGGCGGCCGGCATGGCGGGCCTGTGGTGCTCGGTGCCGGGTCATGTCCGCTATGGCGTGACGGTGGACCTCAACTGCCGCTTCGCCAACCGGGTGCCCCCGGGCCGGGTGGTGGCGGAGGCCAAGGTGGTCTCGCAGGGCCGCAGCACCTATTTCGTGCAGTTCGAGATCTTCGACGCCCACCACAAGCTGGTGGCCTTCGGTTCCAGCACGCACCGGGTACGCAAGGGCAGCGAGAGCCTGGAAGGCGTACCCGGTCCGGTCCGCGAATAGGGCGGGGCCTCGATCGAGAGGGGTATGGGCATCGGGCGACGAGGTAATAATCCGTCCGGCGATCGTGCATTTTCCGCATCTGCTTGACAGGGCGGGACAACCCCCCTAACTCCGCCGCTGTCCTGCTGCCGGAATCATGCTGGCCGGGGCCGCGGGCGATTTGACGGATGCAGCTTGCGCCGCGTCACCAAGAGCTAAAGCGCCAGGAAGCGAATGCCGGCCGTTCCGGTCCTGCTTCGTGGGTCATCCGACGGTGTTGGAGGATCGCGATGCGCCGCATCATGCGTCTGGTCGGGAAAGGCTGAGGCGGTCCGCCCCGGACAGAGGGTCCGGCGGCGCAGACCGGATCTGCCGGATCGTCATGTGGCCTCCGTCGCCATTCATGCGACGCCAGGCCGGACCGGAGGCGAGGATGCCTCCCAAGAAGCTTCCTGACCGGGTTTTCTCATGTCTTCACAAGAACAGGCACCGGCCGCCATCCGGCTCCGCGATCTGACACGCTGCTTCACCGCGCGCGGGGCGGAGACGCTGGCGCTGGACGGCGTCTCCCTCGATGTGGCGCCGGGCGAGGTCTATGGCATCGTCGGCCGCTCCGGCGCCGGCAAGTCCACGCTGATCCGCTGTGTCAACCTGCTGGAACGCCCGGATACGGGCCGGGTCGAGGTGCTGGGCCGCGACATGCTGGCGCTGGACGATGCCGGGCTGCGCCAGGCGCTGCGCGGCATCGGCATGGTCTTCCAGCACTTCAACCTGCTTTCCTCCGCCACGGTGGCGGAGAACATCGCCTTCCCGCTTTCCATCGCCGGGGTCGGCCGCGCGGCGCGCGAGGCGCGGGTGCGGGAGCTGCTGCCGCTGGTCGGGCTGGAGGGCAAGCGCGACGCCTATCCGGCGCAGCTCTCGGGCGGGCAGAAGCAGCGCGTCGGCATCGCCCGCGCCCTGGCCTCGGACCCGAAGGTGCTGCTTTGCGACGAGGCGACCAGCGCGCTGGACCCCGAGACCACCGCCGACATCCTGTCCCTGATCCGGTCGCTGCGTGACCGGCTGGACCTCACCGTGCTGCTGATCACCCATGAGATGGCGGTGGTGAAGGCGATCTGCGACCGCGTGGCGGTGATGCAGGCCGGGCGGATCGTGGAGCAGGGCCGGGTCTTCGACGTCTTCACGCGGCCGCAGCAGGCCGTCACCCGCCTCTTCGTGGCGGAGGTGATCGGCCATGCCGTGCCGCCCGGCACCGTCGCCCGCCTGCCCGCGCCGCAGCCGGGTGAGGAGCGGCGCCTGCTTCAGGTGCTCTTCGCCGGGCCGCATTCCACCCGCGCGGTGGTGAGCGAGGCCTCGCGCCGCTTCGGGCTGGACCTGAACATCGTCTCTGGCCGCATCGACGAGATCGGCGGCGAGCCCTTCGGCCTGATGGCGCTGGCGGCCTATGGCGCGCCGGCGCAACTGGCCCAGGGCGTGGAATGGATGCGCTCGCTCGGCCTCGACGTGGCCGAGGTGAAGGAAGGGGAAGCCCGCTGATGCCCAACCTGTTCCCCTGGCTGCCGCCCGCCTTGCAGGACCTGATGATCGACGCGGCCTGGGAGACGATCACCATGGTCTTCGTTTCCGTCCTGGTGGCGGTGGCGATCGGCCTGCCCCTGGCGCTCCTCCTCTACAGCACCGGCCAGGGCGGGCTGCGCCCGAACGGCTGGATCAACCGGCCGCTGGGCCTGTTGATCAACGCGGTGCGCTCCACGCCCTTCATCATCCTGATGGTGGCCATCGTACCCTTCACCCGGCTGGTCGCCGGCACCTCGATCGGCACCGCCGCCGCCATCGTGCCGCTGGCGCTGGCCTCCACCGCCTTCATTTCCCGCCTTTTCGAAGGCGCGCTGCGCGAGGTGGACCGGGGGGTGATCGAGGCCGCCCGCGCCATGGGCGCGACGCGGATGCAGATCCTGACCCGCGTGCTGGTGCCCGAGGCGATGCCCGGCATCATCGCCGCCGTCACCGTCACGCTGGTGAGCCTGGTCGGCTATTCCGCCATGGCGGGCGCCATCGGCGGCGGCGGGCTCGGCGATCTCGGCATCCGCTTCGGCTACCAGCGTTTCATGCCGGAGGTGATGGCGACCGTGGTCGTCATCCTGATCCTCTTCGTCCAGGGCCTGCAATCGCTGGGCGACTGGCTGGTCCGCCGCGTCAGCCATCGCTGAACGGCGGGACGCCACACGACGAACGTCACACGACATGGGAAGGAAGAACATGACCATCGCACGCCGCGCGGCGCTTGCCGCCCTCCTCGCCACTCCGGCCCTCACCGCCGCGACCCGCGCCCATGCCCAGGGCGCGGAGATCGGCACCGCCGCCCGCCCGCTGAAGATGGGCGTCACCGCCGGCCCGCACGCCCAGGTGATGGAGATGGTGCGCGACATCGCCGCCAAGGACGGGCTGGTCATCCGCATCATCGAGTTCACCGACTACATCCAGCCCAACGTGGCGCTCGCCTCGGGCGACCTGGACGCGAACTCCTTCCAGACCCAGCCCTTTCTGGAACAGCAGGTGAGGGATCGCGGCCTCAAGCTGGTCTCGGTGGCCAAGACCCTGACCTTCCCGATGGGTATCTATTCGAAGAAGGTCAAGTCGGTGGACGCGCTGCCGCAGGGCGGCCGCATCGCCATCCCCAACGACCCGACCCAGGGCGGGCGCGGGCTGATGCTCTTCGCCCAGGCGGGCGCCATCCAGTTGCCGGCCAATGCCGATGTGCGCGTGACCGTCGCCGACATCACCGGGAACCCGAAGCGCCTGCGCATCGTGGAGCTGGAGGCGGCGCAGCTCCCCCGCGCGCTGGACGACGTGGACGCGGCGGCGATCAACACCAACTATGCCCTCACCGCCGGGCTGCAGCCCACCCGCGACGCCATCGCCATCGAGCGCAGCGACAGCCCGCATTCCAACCGCATCGTGGTGCGCCAGGGTGACGAGGAGAAGCCCTGGGTGAGGAAGCTGGTCCGCGCCTACCAGAGTGACGAGGTGAAGGCCTTCGTGGCGGAGACCTTCTCCGGTTCCGTCATCCCGGCCTTCTGAGGGGCAGCGCCATGCTTCGCCGTCCCCTTCTCGCCGCCGGCCTCCTGGCCGGCGGTGCGCTCCTCCGTCCCGCCATCCTCCGCGCCCAGGCGGGGAGCCAGGGCGCGGCCGGGATCGGCAGCGCCGCCCGTCCGCTCAGCATCGGCGTCACCGCCGGGCCGCACGCCCAGGTGACGGAGAAGGTGCGCGAGCTCGCCGCCAGGGACGGGTTCGTGCTGCGCCTGGTCGAGTTCACCGACTTCATCCAGCCCAATGCGGCTCTGGCCTCGGGCGACCTCGACAGCAACTCCTACCAGCACCGCCCCTTCCTGGAGCAGCAGATCCGGGACCGCGGCTACAAGCTCGCCGCGGTGGCCAGGACGCTGGTCTTTCCGCTCGGCATCTATGCGCCGAAGTACAAGGCCCTGTCCGACCTGCCGCAGGGCGGGCGCGTGGCCATCCCCAACGACCCGTCCAATGGCGGCCGGGCCCTGCTGCTGCTGGCCAAGGCCGGGCTGATCCGTCTGGCACCGGGCGCCGATTTCCGCGCCACCGTGGCGGATATCGCGGAAAACCCGAAGCGCCTGCGCATCGTGGAACTGGAGGCGGCGCAGATGCCGCGCGCGCTGGGCGACGTGGATGCGGCGGTGGTGATCACCGACTACGCCCTTATCGCCGGGCTGGACCCGGCGAAGGACGCGCTGCTTCGCGAGGATGCGGACAGCCCCTATGCCAACATCCTCGTGGTGCGCGAGGCCGACCGGGACACCCCCTGGGTGAAGCGGCTGGTGGCCGCCTATCACCGCGACGAGATCCGCGCCTTCGTGCGCGATACCTTCCACGGCAATGTCGTGCCGGCCTTCTGAGGAGCATCCCATGAATCGGCGCCCCCTCCTGCTGGCCACGGCCGGCGGGCTCTTCCTTCCCGGCATCCTGCGGGCGCAGGACGCCGCGGGGATCGGCACGGCGGCCCGGCCCTGCCGCGTCGGCGTCACCAGCGGTGTCCACGCCCAGGTGCTGGAGCAGGTGCGCGACGTTCTGGCCCGCGACAACTTCGTGGTGCGGATCACCGAGTTCGGCGACTTCATCCAGCCGAACGTGGCCCTGGCGGGCGGCGATATCGACGCCAACACCTATCAGCACCAGCCCTTCCTCGACGCGCAGAAGGCGCAGCGCGGCTACGACTTCGTGCCGGTGGGCAAGACCGTGCTGACCGTGATGGCGGTGTTCAGCCGCAAGCTGAAGTCGCTCGCCGACCTGCCGCAGGGTGGGCGCGTGGCCATCCCCAACGACCCGACCAATGGCGGCCGCGCCCTGCTGCTGCTGGCCCAGGGCGGCGCCATCAAGCTGGCCCCCGGCGTGGACTTTCGCGCCACCGTGGCGGATGTGGTGGAGAACCCGAAGCGCCTGCGCTTCGTGGAGCTGGAGGCGGCGCAGATCGCCCGCTCCCTCGACGATGTGGACGCCGCCGCCATCACCGGCAACTACGCCGTTCCCGCCGGGCTGAACCCGCTGAAGGACGGGCTGGTGAAGGAGGGCGCCGAAAGCGTCTATACCTGCCTCGTCGTGGTGCGGCGCCAGGATGCCGGTGCCGCCTGGGCCAGGAAGCTCGCCTCCGGCTACGCCGCGCCGGAAATCAAGCGCTTCGTCGAGGAGAAGTTCGGCGGCGCGGTGATCGTCGGCGCCTGAGAGCGGGTGGCGGCGTCCGGCTCCCGGCCGGCCGTCGCCCTTGCGGCCGGGCAGGACGGCACCCGGAGGGCGACATGGTGGTGTGGCAGCCGTGCCGCACCACCCGTTTCCAAGCGCATTCGCGATTCGGTCCAGGAACGAAAAAAGAACATCGGGACAGGAAACCGGCGGAAAACAGTCGGATGGCCCGATTCGGCGCCTGTCTCCGAAGCGCCATCGACGACTCGGAGATCCTTCTAGATCTTGTGGCTCCCGTTCCAGGAAGCCCGGCTGCGGTTCGTGGCCTGTTCACCCCTTCGGGCGTGGCTCAGAAATCGCTGACCCGGCCCTTGCGCTCCCAGTCGCCGTAGCGGGTCGGCTCAGGACCGGTCGGCCCGCCGATCTCGGGCGGCAGGGCGCGCTCCTCCTGCTTCCCGCCATCGGGCGGGGGGCCATCGGGCGCGGCGGCCGGCGCCGGGTCGTCCTGCTTCCGTGGGACATTCGTGGGGGAGGCGGGTTTCTCGCTCATGATCCCCCATATGAGGCGGGACAGAGCCGGGAGAAATACCCGATGAACGGGACACTGCGGACGACGGTCCTTCTGGCGGGGCTGATGGCCCTCTTCGCCGGGGTGGGCTTCCTGCTGGGCGGCAGGCAGGGGATGGTGATCGCCCTGCTCATGGCCGGCGGCATGAACCTCTGGGCCTGGTGGAACAGCGACCGGGCCGTGCTCCGCATGCACAACGCCCAGCCCATCGGTCCGGGCGCTGCGCCTCGCCTTCATGCCATGGTGCAGGAACTGGCCGGCCGCGCCGGCCTGCCCATGCCCGCCCTCTATCTGATCCACGAGGCCCAGCCCAACGCCTTCGCCACCGGCCGCGACCCGCGGAACGCCGCGGTCGCCGTCACCTCCGGCCTGCTGGAGATGATGCCGGAGGAGGAGGTGGCCGGGGTGGTGGCGCATGAGCTGGCACATATCCGCAATCGCGACACGCTGATCATGACCGTCACCGCCTGCCTCGCCGGCGCCATCGGCTTCCTGGCGCATTTCGGCGGGCTGCTCGGGGGCGGGCGGGACAACCGCAACCCGCTGGGCTTCCTTGGCGTGCTGGTGATGATCGTGGCGGCCCCGCTGATGGCCATGCTGGTGCAGATGGCCATCAGCCGCGCCCGGGAATACGAGGCCGACCGTCTCGGCGCCCGGATCGCCGGTGGGCCGCAGGGCCTGGCCAGCGCCCTGATGCGGCTGGAAGGCGCCCGCCACGCCATCCTCAACCGCTCCGCCGAGGCGCATCCCGAAAGCGCGCCCCTCTTCATCGTCAACCCGCTCTCGGGGCAGGGGATGGACAACCTCTTCTCCACCCATCCCAGCACCGAGAACCGGGTCCGCGCCCTGTTGGGCAATGGCGCCACGGCCGCGCCCCCGGTGGGCGGCATCCGGGGCGGCACCGCGCCACGCGGTCCCTGGAGCGGCGGCTCGGTGCCGCCGACCGCCGGGCGTCGCCGGGGGCCCTGGGGATAGCGCAAGGCCGGACCGGACAGGCGGAGCGCGGCCCCGGATGGCGGGGGAGGTGGCGCCTGTCCCGCGACAGGGTGCCGCCAGCCGGACGGGCTTTCCCGCCGGCCCTGCCTCATTCCCGGGCAAGCCGGCAACGCGCCGGCCGACATCACCCGCGAAACTGCCATGGCACGGTGATTGCTCCCGCTCCCCACGCTGCCGGGGTTGCTGTTGCGCTGCGATCGGGCCGAGCATGCGCGGGGGAGGATCGCCCGCCGCCCGGCCCGCCGGTCCGCGCGATGGGGTCTGCCTCGACAGCCCGAGACGGAGGCCTGCCGATGACGACCACCCGCCGTGCCCTTCTGGCCCGCAGCCTCGCGGCGCCTGCCCTGGCCTCGCTGGCCGCGGGCGGCGCGCTGTCCTTCCTCGGGCGCCCGGCCCACGCCCAGGCGGCCAGCGGCATCCTCCGTTTCGGCCTGTCCACCTTTCCGCCGAACCTGCAGCCCTGGGCGAGCGCCGGCGCCTCCGCCGGCACGGTGAAGATGCTGGTGCACCGCCGCCTGATCTCCTTCGACGACAAGGGCGGGCTGCGCGGCGAGCTGGCGGAATCCTGGGCGCATGAGGACGGCGCCTGGGTTTTCCGCCTGCGCCGGGACGCGATCTTCCAGAATGGCGAACCGGTGACCGCGGAGGACGTCAAGTGGACGATCGAGCAGATCGCGGGCGAGAAATCCACCGCCTACATGCGCGCGCAGTTCCAGCAGGTGACGCGCATCGAGACGCCGGACGCGAAGACGCTGAAGCTCTATACCAAGGAGCCCATCGCCACCGTCCCGATCTGGTTCAGCAACTACAACATGGCGATCGTCTGGCGGAAATCCTCCGCCAGCGAGCCGGTCGGCGCCGGGCCTTTCCGCATCGCGGGGCAGGAGCGCGGCACCTCCATCGACCTCGTGCCCTTCGACAAGTACCCGCGCCAGGGTTTCCCGAAGCTCAAGGGCGTGAAGCTCACCGTCTATGCGGACGAGAATCTGCGTGTCGCGGCGCTGCAGTCGGGTGACGTGGACCTGATCGAATACGTGCCCTGGCAGTCGATGAGTGCCATCGAGGGCGATCCGCGCCTGAAGATGCAGACGCAGTATGGCCCCTTCATGGACATCCTGTTCAACGGCGCCAAGGGCCCCTTCGCCGATCCCCGCGTGCGCCGCGCCGTGGCCCATGCCGTGCGGCGCGAGGACATCGTGAAGGCAGCTTTCTTTGGCCGCGGCAAGGTGCTGGAGGGCGTGCCGATCGCCGAGGGTACGCCCTGGTACGACGAGACGCTGGCCCATGGCTGGAACTACGACCCGGCGCGTTCCAGGGCGCTGCTGGCCGAGGCGGGCGTGCCGGACGGCTTCCAGTCCACGCTGCTCTCCACGGCGCAGTACGGCATGCACAAGGACACGGCGGAGGTGGTGCAGCAGCATCTCGCCGCCGTCGGTATCCAGTGCGAGCTGCGCCTGCCCGACTGGTCCACCCGCGTTGCCCAGGGCATGCGCGGCCAGTACGAGATCGCCATCCATGGCGTGTCCACCGACAGCAACGATCCGGACGGGCTGTCCGTGGTGATGGACACCTCGCTCTCGCCCACCCATGGCCGCTCCTACATGCTCAAGGCGCCGCGCACGGTGGAGGGGCTGGCGCGCGGCCGGGCCGAGTTCGACCAGGCCAGGCGGGCCGAGATCTACAAGGAGATGCAGCGCGCGGCGCTGGAGGAGGTGCCGCTGGTCGGCCTCGCCTGGCGCGCCCAGGGCTACGCGATGGACAAGGACGTCCAGGGCTTCACCAACCTGCCCGGCGCGCTCACCCTGCTCTCCGGCGCAACGCTGGAAGAGGTGAGCTTCGGCTGATGCTCTGGATCCTCCGCCGCGTCGGCATCTCCCTCGCCCTGGTCTGGGTGGTGGCCAGCATCGTCTTCATGGCCCTGCACCTCGTGCCGGGCGATCCGGCGGAGCTGCTGCTTTCCACCGGCGGCGTCTCCCCCGATCCGGCGGCGGTGGCGGAGCTGCGCGAGCGGCTGGGCCTCGACCTGCCGCTGATGACGCAGTACGGCAGCTTCCTCGCCGGGCTGCTGCGCGGCGACCTGGGTTCCTCGCTGGTCGATGACTACCCGGTGGCGCAGGAGATCGCGCTGCGCCTGCCGCGCACGCTGGAGCTGATCCTCGCCGGCACGCTGCTCGCCGTCGTCTTCGGCATGCCCGCCGGCACCTGGGCGGCGCTGCACCGGGGCGGCGCCTTCGACCGCATCAGCTCCGGCATTGCCGCCTTCCTGCTGGCGCTGCCGGTCTTCGTGGTCGGCACGCTGCTGGTGCTGGTCTTCGCGCAGATGCTGCGGATCATGCCGGCGGGCGGCTACGTGCCCTTCGCGCAGAGTCCTGGCCAGCACCTCATCCTGCTCACCCTGCCGGCCATCGCCATCGGCAAGGGACTGGCCGCCGTGGTCTTCCGCATGACCCGCGCCTCGGTGCTCGACGCGCTGAGCAAGGATTTCGTCCGCACCGCCCGTGCCAAGGGCCTCGGCCCCCGCCGCATCCTGGTACGCCACGTGGTGCGCAACGCGCTGACCCCGGTGCTGACCGTGCTGGCGCTGCACATGGGCTCGCTGCTCGGCGGCACGGTGCTGGTGGAATACGTCTTCAACTGGCCCGGCCTTTCCACGCCGCTGCTGCGCGCGGTGGAGGCGCGGGACTATCCCATGGTGGTCGGCATCGTGCTGGTGATCTCGGCGCTGTTCCTGCTGATCAACCTGCTGACCGACCTGCTCTACGCCGCCCTCGACCCCCGCATCCGGACGGCCTGACCATGAAGAAGCTCTGGCTTCCCGGCGCGGCCGTCGCGGTCATCATCCTGCTGGCCTTCGCCGCGCCGCTGCTCGGCCTGCCCGATCCGGTGCGGCAGGACATCACCCACCGCCTTTCCGGCCCCCTGGCCGGCAGCCCGCTGGGGCGCGACGAATTCGGCCGCGACGTGCTGTCCCGCCTGATCTGGGGGGCGCGCACCAGCCTCTCGGTTGCCTTCGCCTCCGCCATCACCGCCGGCATCCTGGGCACGCTGCTCGGCCTGGTCGGCGGCTGGTTCCGCGGGCTGGGCGAGATGCTGGCGGTGCGCAGCATGGACATCATCCTCTGCTTCCCGCCCGTGCTGCTGGCGCTGCTCGTCGTCACGCTGATGGGGCCGGGGGCAGGGACGCTGATCCTGGTCCTGTCCGTCCTCTACCTCCCCGGCTTCGCCCGCGTGACCTATGCCGAGGTCCTTTCGGCGCGCGAGCACGACTATGTGGAGGCCGTCCGCGCCCTCGGCGCTCCCACCGGCCGCATCCTGCTGCGCACCGTGCTGCCCAATGTCGCCGGGCCGATCCTGGTGCAGTTCTCGCTCGCCGTGGCCGCCGCCGTGGTGCTGGAAAGCGGCCTCTCCTTCCTGGGCCTGGGCGTGGTGCCGCCGGCGCCGTCCTGGGGCCTGATGATCCGCGGCGCGCGGGCCACGATGGAACAGGCGCCGCTGCTGCTGCTCTGGCCCTGCCTGGCGCTGACGCTGACCATCCTGGCGATGAACCTGCTCTGCGACGGGCTGCGCGACGCGGTGGACCCGCGCACCGGCGCCGGGCGGATGCGCCTGCGGGCGGTGGACCGCGTGCTGCCGGGCCTGCTGCCGCGCCGCGAGGAGGCGACGGGCGCGGTGCTGGAGGTGCAGGACCTGACCGTGGAGATCGCCACCCCGCGCGGCACGATCCGCCCGGTGGAGGGCGTCTCCTTCTCGGTGAAGCCGGGAGAGACCCTGGCGGTGGTGGGCGAGAGCGGTTCCGGCAAGTCGGTCACCGTCACGGCGGTGATGGGCCTGTTGCCGCCCGTCGCCCGCATCGCCCAGGGTGCCGCCTGGTTCGGCGAGCGCGACCTGCTGCGCCTGAAGGACGAGGAGCTCCGCAAGCTGCGGGGCGGCCCGATGGCGATGATCTTCCAGGACCCGATGAGCAGCCTGAACCCCGTCCACCGCGTGGGTGACCAGGTGGCCGAGGCGATCCTGGCGCACCAGCCGGGGCTGGGGGGCGCCGAGGCACAGAAGCGCGCGCTGGAGCTGTTCCGCCGCGTTGGCATCGCCGATCCGGAACGGCGCATGCGCGTCTTTCCGCACGAGATGTCGGGCGGCATGCGCCAGCGCGTGATGATCGCCATGGCGCTGGCCAACCGTCCGCGCCTGCTGATCGCGGACGAGCCCACCACCGCGCTGGACGTCACGGTGCAGGCGCAGATCCTCGACCTGCTGGCCGATCTCCAGCGGGAGACGGGCATGGGCATGGTCTTCATCACCCACGGCCTGGGCGTGGTGGCCGAGATCGCCGACAGCGTGGCCGTCATGTATGCCGGGCAGGTGGTGGAGCGCGGCAGCGTCGAGGCGGTCTTCCGCGCGCCGCTGCACCCCTATACCCGCGCCCTGCTGGCGGCGGTGCCGGAGGGCGAGCACCAGCCCGCCGGCATCCCCGGCGTAGTGCCGCCGCCGCATGCCTTTCCGGTCGGCTGCCGCTTCGCCCCCCGCTGCCCGCATGCCATCGCCGCCTGCGAGGCCGGGCCGCCCCCGCTGGAGGAGGCCCGCCCCGGCCGCGGCACGCGCTGCATCCGCTGGGCCGAACTCGGCGCCCTGGAGGAACAGGCGGCATGAGCCAAGCGTCCCTTCCGCTGGTCGAGGCCGACTCCCTTTCCAAGACCTTTCCCCCCAAGGGCGTCTTCCGCCGCGGCAGGCCGGTGCAGGCGGTGCGCCAGATCCATGCCCGGATCGCGCGTGGCGAGGCGCTGGGCGTGGTGGGCGAGAGCGGTTCCGGCAAGAGCACGCTCGGCCGCATGATGCTGGGCCTGCTGCCCGCCACCTCCGGCAGCCTGCGCTTCGACGGCAAGGAGATGGAGGACATCTCCCGCGCAGAATGGCGGCGCCTGCGCCGGCGCATGCAGATCGTCTTCCAGGACCCCTTTTCCAGCCTCGATCCGCGCCGCCGCATCGGCCCGCAGATCGCGGACGGGATGGACATCCACGGCCTCGCCTCCGACGCGGAGCAGGCGCAGCGCGTGGGCGAGCTGCTGGCCCGCGTCGGCCTCGACCCCGCCCATGCGCAGCGCTTCCCACACGAGTTCTCCGGCGGCCAGCGCCAGCGCATCGGCATCGCCCGCGCCCTGGCCACGCAGCCCGATTTCCTGGTGGCCGACGAGCCGGTGAGCGCGCTGGACGTCTCCATCCAGGCGCAGGTGGTGCAGCTTCTCTCCGACCTGCGGCGCGACCTCGGCCTGGCGATGCTCTTCATCAGCCACGACCTGCCCGTGGTGCGGCATCTCTGCGACCGGGTGATGGTGATGTATCTCGGCCGCGTCATGGAGGAGGGGCCGGCCGGGGCCGTCTTCAGCCGCCCGGCGCACCCCTATACACGCGCCCTGCTCTCGGCCACGCCGCGCCTCGACCCGAAGCACCGGGTCAAGCGCATCCTGCTGGCTGGCGACCCGCCCAGCCCCTCCAGCCCCCCTTCCGGCTGCGTCTTCCGCACCCGCTGCGCCCATGCGGTCGCGGCCTGCGCGGGCGACGTGCCGGCGCTGCGGCCCTTTGGCTCACCAGGACAGGCGGTGGCCTGCATCCGGGCCGAGGCGCTCGCCTGACGGCGCCCCGGCGCGCGCCGGGGCGCCGTCCATCCCTAGCCAGAACTGTCCAGGAGTGCGTGAGAGTGGCCACCAAGACGACGCCCAAGGTGCATATGGGCACGCTGACCGGCGGCGAGGGGCGAGAGGCCTACGCGAAGAATCCGGTCATCCTGCTGCCCATGGGCAGCCACGAGGACCAAGGGCCGCATGCCCCGATGGGCGACTACCTCCTGGCCGAGAAGATCGCGGAACTCGCCGCGCTCCGCGCCACCGAGCTCGGCACGCCCACCTATGTCGCCCCGGTCCTGCCCTTTGGCGGTGCCGACTGGTTCGCGCCGATGATCGGCGGCATCGCCATCACCCAGGCGACGCTGACCAGCGTGATCACCGACATGGTGGAGAGCCTGCACCGCAACGGGCTGACGCGGATCGTCGTGATCAACGGCCATGGCGGCAATGTCGGCCCGATCGCCGAGGTGGCGCGCCGCCTCTACGAGAGGGACAGGACCATCCTGCCGAGCCTCTACCTCTGGCGCATCGGCTACGGGCTGCTTCCCGGCCTCATCGGCGCGGAGAAGGCCAGGGCGGTGTCCGGCCATGGCGCCGACCCGCTGACCAGCATCGGCCTGCACCTCTTCCCGGAGCTGATCCGCCAGGACATGGTCCCCGCCGCCGCGCCGCTGAAGAGCGACAGCGTCCTGGGCCTGCCCTTCACCGGCCTGGGCTCCGCCAGCTTCGACGGCGCCGAGATCGGCATGCCCAACGCCTACGACGAGGTCTATCACGACGGCGTCGCCAAGGGTGATCCGAACCTCTCCTCCGCCGAGACCGGCGCCGCCCTGTCCGAGAAGCTGACCGACATCGTCGCCCGCTTCGCCGTCCACTTCGCCTCCCGCGTTCCGGCCTGATCGGGCCGGGGCCAGGGAGGGCTCTGCCCTCCCTGGAACCCACCCGCCAAGGGACGTTAGTCCCTTGGAACCCTGTGGGCGCTCCGCGAGGAGGGGTGATGGCCGGTCGGTCGCCAGTTGGCGCAACGGTGGTCGGAGCCCCTCCTCGCGGAGCGCTCATGGCGGGGTCTCGGGGGCATACTATGCCCCTGAGCGGAGGGTCCGGGAGGCAGAGCCTCCCGGTTCCCAGGCCCAATCCAAGGCAGAGGAACAATGACGGGATACGAGCTGGTGGTCCGGGGCGGCATGGTCGCGGCCGGGGGAGAAGCGCGGCGCTGCGACGTGGGCGTGCGGGCCGGGCGGATCGCGGCGGTCGGGGAGGACCTGTCCACGGAAGGGGCGGCGGTCGTCGAGGCGGACGGGCTGCTGGTGCTGCCGGGCGGGGTGGACACGCATTGCCATATCGAGGAGCCGCAGCCCGACGGCAGCATCCACGAGGAGAGTTTCACCACCGCCAGCCACTCGGCCTTCGCGGGCGGCACCACGACGCTGGTCTGCTTCACGCCGCAGTTCAAGGGCGGCGGCATCCTGGCGCAGCACCGCGCGAACCGGGAACGGGCGGCGCGCGGCATGATCGACCATGGCTTCCACCAGGTGATCACCGACCCGACGCCGGAGGTGATGCGGGCCGAGCTGCCGCAGGTGGTGGCGGACGGGGTGGGCAGCCTGAAGGCCTTCCTCACCTATGACCCGCTGCACCTGACGGATGCGGAGTTCCTGCAGGTCCTGCTCGCCGCGCGCCGGCACGGGCTGATGGTGCATGTGCATTGCGAGAACCACGACGCCATCCGCTGGCGGCAGCAGGCGCTTCTGGCGGCGGGGATGACCGCGCCGAAGTACCATGCCTGGGCGCGGCCCCCGGTGGTGGAGCGCGAGGCCACGCACCGTGCCATCGCGCTGGCGGAGCTGGTGGACCAGCCGATCCAGGTCTTCCATGTTTCCTGCGCCGAGGTGGCGGAGGAGATCGCCCGCGCCCAGGCACGAGGCCTCAAGGTCTGGGGCGAGACCTGCCCGCAATACCTGGTCCTGACCGCGGAGGACATGGACCGGCCGGGCTTCGAGGGCGCGAAGTTCATCTGCAGCCCGGCCCCGCGCCAAGCCGCCGACCACGAGGGCACCTGGGAGATGCTGCGCCGGGGCACCCTCTCGGTGGTTTCTTCCGACCATTGCGGCTTCTCCTTCGGGGGGGACCGGGGCAAGGCGAGGAACGGGCGCGACGCCTCCTTCGATGCTATTCCCAACGGCATCCCGGGCCTCGCCGCCCGCCTGCCGGTCCTCTTCTCCGAGGGCGTCTCGAAGGGGCGCATCGACCTCGCCCGCTTCGTCTCCCTCACCGCCACCGAGCCCGCGCGCATCGCCGGCCTCGCCCACCGCAAGGGCGCCATCGCCCCCGGCCTGGATGCCGACCTCGTGCTCTGGGACCCGGCGAAGGAGGTGACCATCACCAACGCCCTGATGCGGCACGCCATCGACTACACCCCCTATGAGGGGCTGGCGGTGAAGGGCTGGCCGGTCATCACCATCGCCCGGGGCGAGGTGGCGATGCGGGAAGGGGCGATGCTGGCCCGGCCCGGTTCCGGCCGCTGGCTGCCCCGCGACACCGGCGCGGTCGCCCGCCCCCTGGGGCACCTGCCGGACGGCTTCGAGGCCGCCCCGCCGCTGCCTTGACGGCCGGCCCCGGCCGAGGTGGGCCTCGCCCTTCCGGGGGCCTCCCGGAAATTTGTTCTTCCCTTCCCCGGGCGCGGCCGTGGTAGGGCTCTGGTTCCAGAGCAAGGCCCACTTGCCCGAGGGAGGAAAGCATGTCCGGTTCTCCGGCACGCGCGCATGCCGATCAGGTCCGTGCCGTCCTGCAGGACGGTGCGGCGGCGCGCTCCGTGGTGGCGGCCTCCTGGCGCCGCTCGATGACCCAGTACGGGCTGGACCCGGAAAACCACCGCGGCCCCTGGCGAATGACGGAAGCCGAGCTGCGCGAGGCGCGGGCGCGCATGGAGCCGCTGATCCAGCTCGCCCAGCCAAGCATGGACCGGCTGTTCCAGGCGGTGGGCGGGATCGGCTGCTGCGTACTGCTGACCGACCGCAACGGCGTGCCCGTGGAACGCCGCGGTGCCCCGGCGGACGACGCGCAGTTCCGCGACTGGGGCCTCTGGACCGGCACGGTCTGGAGCGAGGCGCAGGAGGGCACCAACGGCATCGGCACCTGCATCGCCGAGCAGCGTGCGCTCACCATCCACCGCGACCAGCATTTCCACACCCGCAATGCCGGGCTGAGTTGCAGCACCGTGCCGATCTTCGACGAGGAAGGCCGCCTCGCCGCCGCGCTCGACGTCTCCTCCTGCCGCGCCGACCTCACCGAGGGCTTCACCGGCCTGATCGCGACCGCCACCGGAGAGGCGGCGCGCCGCATCGAGGAACGCAACTTCCGCCGCGCCTTCCCGCGTGCGCGCATCGTGCTGGCCGACGACCGTGCGCCTGGCGCGCTGCTGGCCATCGATGCGGACGACCTGGTGATCGGCGCCACGCGCGCCGCGCGCCTGGCGCTGAACATCACCCCCGAGAAGCTGCGCCAGCCTCTGCCGGCGGCCGACGTGCTGGGCTCCGGCGGCCCGGCCACGGACCTGCTGCAGGCCGAGCGCAGCGCGTTGCAGCACGCCCTGGCGCGCGCCGGCGGCAATGTTTCCGCTGCCGCCGAGGCGCTGGGCATCAGCCGCGCGACGCTGCACCGCAAACTCCGCCGCCTCGGCCTGCGCGGCGCGAACTGAGCGGGCGCCTGTCGCAGAACTGCGACAGGCCCGGGATTCCGCGCATTCCAGGCAGGTGACAGGACGGGGGCGGAAGTCCCAGCTTATCCTCGATGCGATCCGCAATGCATGACGGATCGCAACGGAGGGAAGCATGACCAAGCTCGACGCCCTGCGCGTGACGGATTCCCCGTTCAAGCGGCGCTACGGCAACTTCATTGCCGGCCAGTGGGTGGAACCCGCCAGCGGCCAGACCTTCGCCAACACCTCCCCCGTCAACGGCCGCGTCCTCTGCGAGGTCGCGCGCTCCGACGCCACCGACATCGACCGCGCGCTGGATGCCGCCCATGCGGCAAAGGATGCCTGGGGCCGCACCAGCGCCGCCGAGCGCGCCCGTCTGCTGAACGCCATCGCGCAGCGCATGGAGGACAATCTCGACCTCCTCGCCCGCGCCGAGACATTCGACAACGGCAAGCCGATCCGCGAGACCACCGCCGCCGACCTGCCGCTCGCCATCGACCATTTCCGCTACTTCGCCGGCTGCATCCGCGCGCAGGAAGGTGCGTTGAGCGAGATCGACCACGACACCGTCGCCTATCACTTCCACGAGCCGCTGGGCGTCGTCGGCCAGATCATCCCGTGGAACTTCCCGATCCTGATGGCCTGCTGGAAGCTCGCCCCCGCGCTCGCCGCCGGCAACTGCGTGGTGCTGAAGCCCGCCGAGCAGACGCCGGCCTCGATCCTCGTGCTCGCCGACCTGATCGCCGACATCCTGCCGCCCGGCGTGCTGAACATCGTCAACGGCTTCGGGCTGGAGGCCGGCAAGCCGCTGGCGCTCAGCCCGCGCATCGCCAAGATCGCCTTCACCGGCGAGACGACGACAGGCCGGCTGATCATGCAGTATGCCAGCCAGAACCTGATCCCCGTCACGCTGGAGCTCGGCGGCAAGTCGCCCAACATCTTCTTCAAGGATGTCGGCGCCGAGGACGACGACTTCCTCGACAAGGCGATCGAAGGATTCGTGATGTTCGCGCTGAACCAGGGCGAGGTCTGCACCTGCCCGTCCCGCGCGCTGATCCATGAGAGCCTCTACGACCGCTTCATGGAGAAGGCGCTGAAGCGCGTCGGGGACATCAGGCAGGGCGATCCGCTCGACCCCTCCACCATGATCGGCGCCCAGGCCTCCAGCGAGCAGCTGGAGAAGATCCTGAGCTACATCGACATCGGAAAGCAGGAAGGCGCCGAGGTGCTGATTGGCGGCGAGCGCAACGTCCTGTCCGGCGACCTCGCGGAAGGCTTCTACATGAAGCCCACCGTCTTCCATGGCCATAACCGCATGCGCGTCTTCCAGGAGGAGATCTTCGGCCCCGTCGTTTCCGTCACCACCTTCAAGGACGACGACGAGGCGCTCTCCATCGCCAACGACACGCTCTATGGCCTGGGCGCCGGCGTCTGGACGCGGGACGCGAACCGCGCCTACCGCTTCGGCCGTGCCATCCAGGCCGGGCGCGTCTGGACCAACTGCTACCACGCCTACCCGGCCCATGCGGCCTTCGGCGGGTACAAGCAATCGGGTATCGGGCGCGAGAACCATCGCATGATGCTCGACCACTACCAGCAGACCAAGAACATGCTGGTCAGCTACAGCCCGAAGAAGCTCGGCTTCTTCTGAAGGGCTGTGAGGGGCGGTGCGGGATGTCCACCCCGCGCCGCCCGGGAACCGCAGAACCCTGAACAACCCCCGAGATTGGGAGAACGTCCATGGCCAGGACCATGAAGGCGGCGGTCGTCCGCGAGTTCGGCAAGCCTCTCACCATCGACGAGGTGCCCATCCCCGAGGCAGGGCCGGGGCAGATCCAGGTCGCCATACGCGCCTCCGGCGTCTGCCACACCGACCTGCACGCGGCGGAGGGCGACTGGCCGGTGAAGCCCAACCCGCCCTTCATTCCGGGGCACGAAGGCGTGGGCTATGTCTCCGCCGTCGGCGCGGGCGTGAAGAACGTCAAGGAAGGCGACCGGGTCGGCGTGCCCTGGCTCTACACCTCATGCGGTCATTGCCGGCACTGCCTGGGCGGCTGGGAGACGCTGTGCGAGGCGCAGCTCAATACCGGCTACTCGGTCAATGGCGGCTTCGCCGAATATGTCGTGGCCGACCCGAACTATGTCGGCCACCTGCCGCGCAACATCGAGTTCACCGAGATCGCGCCCGTGCTCTGCGCCGGCGTCACGGTCTACAAGGGCCTCAAGATGACGGAGGCCCGTCCGGGCGACTGGGTGGTGATCTCCGGCATCGGCGGCCTCGGCCACATGGCGGTCCAGTACGCCAAGGCCATGGGCATGCATGTCGCGGCGGTGGACATCGACGACGCGAAGCTCGACCTGGCCCGCCGCCTCGGCGCCAGCCTCACCGTGAACGCGCGGCACGAGGACCCGGCCGCGGCGGTGAAGAAGCACACCGGCGGCGGCGCCCGGGGCGTGCTGGTCACCGCCGTCTCGCCCAAGGCCTTCGAGCAGGCGCTGGGCGTGGTCGGGCGCGGCGGCACGGTGGCGCTGAACGGCCTGCCGCCGGGCGACTTCCCGCTGCCGATCTTCGACATGGTGCTGAACGGCATCACCGTGCGCGGCTCCATCGTCGGCACGCGGCTCGACCTGCAGGAATCCCTCGACTTCGCCGGCGATGGGCTGGTCAAGGCCACCGTCAGCACCGAGCCGCTGGAGAAGGTCAACGAGATCTTCGACCGGATGCACAAGGGCCAGATCGAGGGGCGCGTCGTGCTCGATCTCGCGGCATGATGGGCGGGGAGGGGGCCGCCCCCTCCCCACAACCCCGGAGGACCGTGCCCATGACCCAGGCAGACCCCAGGCCGGACCGCGTGCGCGCCACGCCCGCCGCGCTGGAGCTCCTGGCCGAGATCCAGGCGGATCACGGCCCGGTGCTGTTCCACCAGTCCGGCGGCTGCTGCGACGGTTCCTCGCCCATGTGCTACCCGCAGGGCGATTTCATCGTCAGCGAGCGCGACGTGCTGCTGGGCGAGATCGGCGGCGCACCCTTCTACATCGGCGCGGCGCAGTACGAGGCCTGGAAGCATACCGACCTGCTGATCGACGTGGTGCCCGGCCGCGGCGGCATGTTCTCGCTCGACAACGGGCGGGAGAAGCGCTTCCTCGTCCGCTCCTCCTGCACCATCCCGCCGCGCCGGGGCTGAGCGTGGCTGTTCCCGGGCGTTGCGCGTCCGGCCCGGGGGAAAGGTGCCACCTTTCCCCCGATACCCCCTATCCGCCAGGAAACCGAGTTTCCTGGACCTTCCATTCGCTGGCTGTTGCTGGCGCCGGATCACGCCGGAGAGCATGGCTCTCTGGCGACGGCCGCTGCAAGGCTGACGGCAACCATCTGGAACCAACTCCCCGGGTCCAGGGCGCGCAGCGTCCTGGCGGAGAGGGGGTCCGGGTGGAGAGGCAGCGCCTCTCCCCCGGGGCTGGCCACGAAGCGCCACGCCGGAACACCACGGATCAGAACTGGAAGTAGACGAACTCCCGCACATTCGCCATCAGCATCATGGCGAGCAGCAGGGCCATCGCCGCCAGCCCGCCGCTGACCGGACCCGGACGGAAGCGCGGCAGGCGGGCCGGGAGGCGCGCCTCGCGCCCATCCGGGGTGCCGTCCACGATCTCCTGCGAGTTCGGTGCCGCCAGCACCAGCACGCTGCCGAGCGCCAGCACCGCCAGCCCCCAGGAAAGCGAGATCAGCGCGCCGAGCCCGCCCAGGTGGTCGCGCAGCGCGGCGATCCCGCCATGCCGCAGCATCTCCAGCGCCGCCAGCGTTTCCGGCTGCACCAGCCCCCGCGCCCCCGCCATGCCGGACAGGACCGAGCCCGCCTCGGCCAGCCCGGGCGCGGCGAAGAAGACCCAGGCGAACATCACCGCCAGCAGCGTCAGCGCCCGTGCCGCCAGCGGGGACAGGCGCCGCCCCGTGCCGTTCCAGAGGTGGTTGACGACGAGGTAGCCGCCATGCAGCGCGCCCCACACCAGGAAGGTCCAGCCGGCACCGTGCCACAGCCCGCCGAGCAGCATGGTCAGCACGAGGTTGAGGTGCCGCCGCGCCGGCCCCTGCCGGTTGCCGCCGAGGGGGATGTAGACGTAGTCACGCAGGAAGCGCGACAGCGTCATGTGCCAGCGCCGCCAGAAATCGCTGATGGAGAGCGCCTTGTAGGGCGAGTTGAAGTTGTGCGGGAAGCGGATGCCGAAGATCCGCGCCAGCCCGATGGCCATGTCGGAATAGGCCGAGAAATCGAAGTAGAGGCCGAGCGAGAAGGCCAGCACCGCCATCCAGGCCTCGGCCATGCCCGGCTGCGCCGCCCCGGCGAAGACCGGCGTCGCCAGCGCGCTCACCGGATCGGCCAGCAGCATCTTCTTCACCAGCCCGGTGACGAAGAGCGCGAGTCCCGCCGCCGCGTCCTCGCTGCGGAAGCGGAAGGTCCGGGGCGCGCGGAACTGCGGGATCAGCTCGTGGTGATGGACGATCGGCCCTGCGATGAGATGCGGGAAGAAGGTGACGAAGAGCGCGTAGTCGAGCAGGCCATAGGCTTCGCTGCGGCCGCGGCCGCAATCCACCAGATAGGCGATCTGCACGAAGGTGTAGAAGGAGATGGCGAGCGGCAGCACCACCGCATCCAGAGCGAGGTTCAGCCCCGTCAGAGCGTCCAGGTTCCGCGCCAGGAAGCCCGCATACTTGTACCAGCCGAGCAGCAGCAGGTTGCCGCCGACGCCCAGCGCCACGAGCCACCGCGCCAGCCCGGGCCGGCGGTGCCGCAGCCGCAGGATGATCCGGCCGAGCGCGTGATTGGCCAGGATCGAGAGCAGCAGCAGACCCAGGAACTCCACGCTCCACCAGCCATAGAAGACCAGCGAGGCCAGCAGCATCCACAGCCGCGCGCCCTGCATCCCGGCGAGGCGCGCGCAAAGGAAGAAGCCCGCCGCCGTGGCCGGCAGGAAGCCCAGGATGAAGACATGCGAGTTGAACAGCATGGCCGGCTACTCCGCCGATCCGCCGGCGAGGCGGCGTTCCGCCAGGCTGCGCGCCAGATGCGCCGTGAAGTCGCGGTGGTTCGGGTAGAGCAGGTGCGCCGCATCGGCGAAGCGCGCATCGGGCCAGGGCAGGGCGCGCCCGTCGATCACGCGCCGGGCATCGCCGCCCAGCGCCGCCGTCACCGCCTGCGTCCAGCTCCGCACCAGCCGGCCCTGCGGATCGTGGAGCCGGCTCCATTCCGGCTTGGCCGGCAGCGTCGCCACCACCAGCGTCACGCCCCTGTCCGCCAGCATCGCATCGAAGCCGCGCAGCGCGGCGAAACAGTCGGGATCGAGCACCGGCGCCGGCTGGTAGGAAGCGGGGCGCACCAGGATGCTGGAGCCCAGCGGGTCGGCTATCGCATCCTCGGGGGAGAGCGAGGTGCCGCGCCAGCGGGCGAGCGCCTCCCGCGCCAGGTAGAGCGGGCGGAAGCCGGTGACATAGGGCAGCCAACCCGGCACCTGGCCGGCGAGATAGGCGCGGGCGAGATCCTCGTCCACGAAGGCGGCGTCCTGCGGGCCGCAGCTCTCGAAGTCGCGCGGCGCCATCACGGAGAGCACGGTGCGCAGCTGCGGCGCGCGTTCCAGCAGCAGTCCGGTGAGGAAGGCCGTCTGGTCCACATGCAGGAAGCAGGGCGCGGCGTTGTAGGCCCGCACCCCCGGCAGCCGCTGCTCCAGCAGTCCCATGTCGAGGTTGCGCCAAGTGACGGAGGAGCCGACCGCGATCAGCGTGCGGTCCTCCAGCGGTGCCTCCCGCAGCAGGGCGAGCTTGCCGTCGATGCAGTCGGTGGCCGCCAGCGGCGGGGGCGGCAGCAGCGCCTGGTAGGCCAGCGCCATGTGCAACCCGGCCAGCGCGCCGATCCCGCCCAGGAAGAGGCCCAGGAAGGCCAGCAGGAAGCGGCGCGCCGGGCGGCCGGCATCACGTTCCGGCCAGGGCGGGTGCGCGCCCCCGCGGACGGGACGGCCAAGGGAAGGGGATGACGGGGCGTAGCTGGTGTCGGCCATGGAAGGCCTCCAGTCGAGCGCCGTGCCAGGGCGGAAAAGCCGAGGCAGACGGGAGCGATGACGGGACGGTGCTTGTTCCCAAGCCCAGAGCGATGACGGCCCCCGCGATGTCTGCCCACGGCCCCGCCTCCAGCCACGCCCGTCCCCTTCCGGAGCGGCGAAGCGGCATGGGCGGCAACCTGTCGGTCGCGCGGGGAGGCGTCAGCGATCTAGGGCGGATTCATCATCGATTCGTCTTCAATTCCAGAAAACGGTTCGGAATTGAGAATACTCTGACTGTATGAAACCGTCTCGCCCAGCCCCTTCCCAGCCTATCACATTTTTGTGATCGAAGCCTAGGAGGCGTGCGCCTCTCGCTCCTCCGGGCCGGCCGTCTCGCCGCCCTTCGCCGCGCCTACCTCCCGCGCCACCGCCAGCAGCAGCCGGCGCAGCCAGGCATGGCCGCCATCCGCCTCGAAGCGCCGATGGAAGATCATCGACAGCCGCGTGTGCTGGATCTCCACCGGCACCGGCCGCAGCACCAGCCCATGCGCCTCCGCCATGCGGTGCGCGAGGCGGGCGGACAGCGTCATCACCATCCCGGTGCGCTTCAGGATCTCTGGCACCGCCGCCAGATGGGCCACCACCGCCCCCAGGCGCCGGGGATGCCCCGCCTTGCGCAGCGGCTCGTCCAGCGCCCCGTCGCGCGATCCGTTGGGCGAGTGCAGCAGGTGCGGGAAGGCGGCGAAGCGCTCCACCGTCAGCTCCCCCTCGCAGAGCGGATGGTCGGGCCGCAGCAGCACGCAGAACTCCTCCGGCAGCAGCCGCAGCCGCGTGTAGAGGCTGGGCGGTTCCGGCAGCACGCCGATGGCCAGGTGCACCGCGCCGGCTTCCAGCAGCGCCTCGGCATTGGTGCGGTCGCCATGGCGGATCGCCAGCAGGCAGCCCGGCGCCTCGCGCGTCATCCGCTCCAGCAGCGGGGGCGCCAGGATCGCCTCGGCATATTCGCTCATCGCCACGGGAAAGACCCGCTCGGACACCGCCGGCTCGAAAGGCGCCTGCGCCGCCAGGGTCTCGCGCAGCTTCTCCAGCGTCTCCGCCACCGGCCCGGCGAGCGACATGGCCAGCGCCGTCGGCTCCACTCCGCCCGGCGCGCGCAGGAACAGCTCGTCGCCCAGCATCGTCCGCAGCCGTGCCAGGGCATTGGACACGGCCGGCTGCGACAGGTTCAGCCGCGCCGCCGCCCGGGTGACGTGCCGCTCCCGTGCCACCGCGTCGAAGACGCGCAGCAGGTTGAGGTCGAGGTTGCAGGGATCCGCTGTCATGGCCGTGACGAGGTTGGGCGCTCGGCGCCGCCAGGGGAAGGGCCCCCGCCGCCGGACAGGCCCCCCGGCCGCCCCTCATGCCTCACACCTCCGGCGTTGCTCCGCCCCGGGCCGCCGGCCGCGGAGCGGCAGGGAGAAGCCGTTGCCCGTCACCCCAGGCCGCCAGCCCGCTCCTCCGGCGTCGCCGCGATCCCGTGCCGGCGCAGCAGGGCGGAAAAGCGCGGGCCGGCGGTCAGCAGCCCGAAGGGCACGGCGAGGGCGAGGCCCAGCAGGAAAGGCAGCCCCCAGAGCAGGGCGCCCAGGGAATGCAGGCCCAGCGCCAGCAGCAGCAGGACGCCCAGCAGCGTATGCGGCCAGAGCCGCCGCAGCGCTTCCCGCAATCGCAGCCCCCGCGCCTCGCGCCGCTGTACCCCCCAGCCGCCCCGGCGCCCGAAGGGCAGGGCGATCAGCACCAGCGCCTTGTTCAGCAGGCTGACCGGGTCGAGCAGGGTGGTGAACAGGATCTCCGCCCCCGCCCCCCGCAGCACGGCGCCCCGCCCCCCATAGGGCGCCGCCCGGCCCGGCCGGAGCAGCAGCTCGGCATAGCCCATCAGCTTCGGCGCATAGGTGCAGAGCCAGGTCGCCCCCAGCAGCAGGGCCAGCGCCGCCCGGGGCGTGGCCTCGCCGCCGCCGGCCGCCACATTGCCCACCGCCGCCACGGCCAGCAGCACCCAGAGAGGCGCCCCGGCGAAGAGCAGGATCGCCTGCAGCAGCTGCCACCGCCCCATGGCCCGCAGGCTGGGGCGGAGGAGCAGGCGCCAGTACTGCATGTTCCCCTCGCCCCAGCGGCTGTCGCGCGCCAGGAAATCCGGCAGGGTCGGCGGATTGCCTTCCAGGCTGCCTTCCTCCACCGGCAGGCACCGCACCTTCCACCCGGCGGCCTGGAGCTGCACCGCCTCCACCTGATCGTGCGACAGGATGGGCCGCCCATCCGGCAAGGGCGCCAGCCGGGCATGGGCGCGGAAGGGCGCGATCCGCAGCACGGCATTGTGCCCCCAGTAGGGGCCCTCATCCCCCTGCCACCAGGCCTGCCCCGTGGCCCATGCCCGCATCCCCGCCCGCATCCCGAACTGGAACAGCCGGGGAAAGGCCGATTCCGCCGGACGACCGACGATCAGCGGCTGCACGATGGCCAGCCGCGGATCGGCCTCCATGCAGCCGACCAGCCGCAGCACCGCCGGGGCGGTCATCCCGGAATCCGCGTCCAGGCAAAGAAACAGGTCCAGCCCCCCGGCATGGCGGTCCAGGAACTCCATCACGTTCCCGGCCTTGAAGCCGGTATTCTCCCGCCGCCGCCGGTAATGCGCCTGCCCGGGAAAGCGCAGCGCCAGAGCCGCCACGCCCGCCGCCTCCCGCGCCGCCAGCGCATCGTCGCGCGTGTCGGAGAGCAGCCAGAAGGTGAAGCTCCCGCCCGCCCCGGTGGCCTCCAGCCCGGCCAGCAGCCGTTCCACCGGCGGCAGCACAGCCTCCACCGGCTCGTCCCGCACGCAGCAGAGGATGCCTGTCCTGAGTCCGGGCGGTGCCAGGGGCGTATGGACCGGCGCCACACGGAGCTGCGGCATCACCGCCGCCGCCGGATCGCGCGACCCCAGCAGCAAGGCGCCCCCGATCGCCCCGTTCACCGCGCTGAGCGCCGCCCAGGGGAGCAGCCCGAGGAAGGCGGCGAAGCCCAGGATCTCCCACCCCGTCCAGCCGCCCGGCGCCATCGTCCGCCAGGCCAGCCAGGCCAGCAGCAGCCCGGTCAGGGCGCAGAGCAGTCCGAAGCAGAGGCGCCGGAATCGGGGGGAGGGTCGCAGCGTTTCGGTCGGCACGCCCCCTCCTGGCGCAGCCGTTTCTCCCTGGCCAGCCGGCATCGCGGAGGTCATCCCGGCCGGGCGCGTTATTCAGGCGGTGCGTTGCGTCCAGTCCCCGGGGGAGAGGCTCTGCCTCTCCCGCCGGACCCCCTCTCCGCCGGGGACCGCAGCCGGTCCCCGGGCTTGCGTTGGCTCTGCGTGGTGGCCGTCAGCCTGCGGCTCGATCCCTGGGAGCAGGTGGCGACGCGGGTCTCCCGAAAAGGAGAAAACATCGTGTCCGCGCTGGTGACATCGGCAGTTCGCCGGAGAGCGATGCTCTCCGGCGCGATCCGGCATCAGCGGGCGCCAACGAACGGGAGGTCCAGGACCCTCAGGGTCCTGGCGGATAGGGGGTCCGGGGGAAAGGCAGCGCCTTTCACCCGGGAAGGCGCAACGCCCGCACCCATGTCGAGCAACCGGCGGAGATCGCCGTTTCAGGCGGCGCGGGGCTGGGCCGGGGCGAGGCCGCGCAGCAGGTCCCGGTCGCCGATCAGGGCCGCGAGGCTCCGCATCTCGGTCAGGATGGCCGGCAGCAGCCTCTGGCCCTCGGGATAGGACAGGTCGGGCACCAGCAGGCTGATGGCGATGGCTTCCTCCCGCGCCGGGTCGAGCACGGCGAAGGCCAGGCTTTCCATCCGCTCCTCCGGCCCCGGCAGGCGCACGAAGCTTTCCCGCCGTGCCGCCTCCAGGGTCCGGGCCACCGCTTCCGCTCCGGGTTCCGGCGGCACCTGGGCCAGCAGGGCTGGCAGGGCGGCCCCGGGCAGCCGTGCCAGCAGCGCCAGCCCGGCCGCGTCATCCCAGGCAGCGGCGCGTCCGGGCGCCGGGGGCACCGGCAGGCCGTCCTTCATCCGCAGCAGCCGCACCACCTCCGTCCCGTCCAGCAGGCTGACCTCGCCGCTCATCCTCCCGAGCCGCGACAGGCGCAGCAGCACCGCCTGCGCCTCCCGCCACTGGATGGAGCCGTTCCGCAGGACCTGCCCCAGTTCGAGATGCAGCAGCCCCGGGCGGTAGCGGCGGGAACCGGGCACGGCATCAATGAAGCCGGCCTCCCGCATCGCGCGCAGCACGCGGGAGGCATTGCTCTTCGGTAGGTGCAGCAGGTCCGCCACCTCGGAGGTGGTCAGTTCCGGATGGGCCGGCGAGAAGCAGCGCAGCACCGCGGCGGCGGTGTTCAGCATCGACATGGCGGTTCAGACCTCAGCGCGCCGGGCCCCGGAGGCCGGGCAGGCCCGGGACGGGGTGGCGCGATCGAACGGGGGGCCGGGGCGCGGAAGCCAGGGCGACGGAACCGGTCCGCCGGCGCGGGCGGCACGGCGGAAGGGCAGGGGCCGAGGCCGGACGGCCAGGGCGACGGAATGCTGAAACAGAAGACGAACGGCGGAACTTACCTTCATGAGTGAATGTCAGGAGGTTACAGCGCCTCCTATCCGGCGGCTACCCCCCGTCCAGCAGCCCGTCCAGCAGATCCCGCAGCAGACCGGCCCCCTGTTCCAGCCCGTCCAGCTTCAGCGGCCGGCCCGCGGCGGCCCCCAGGGCCGGGGAACCCTGCGCGGCACCGGGCAGGGTGCCAGGGGAGGTCCCGGCGACGGGCGGAGAGGCGGGGCCGCTCCGGTCCTGTGCCAGTTCCCGGGCCGAGAGCCTGCCATCCCCGTCATAATCCAGGCTGCCCACCATCACGCGGGCGGCAGCCAGGCCGCCCAGCAACGGCCCGCCCACGGAGATCAGGTCGTCATCCCCCGCCGTGCCCGCCCGCACGGCGATCATCCAGCCCAGGCCACGCGCGATGCGGGCGATCTCCGCCGGGCCGAGCAGCCGGTCGCCCGACACGTCCGCCGCCGCGACCACCGCCTCCGCGCAGGCCAGGGCGGTGGCGCCGGGCACGCAGCCCGCCTCCATCCGTTCCAGCGCCCCCAGCACGGCGGCCCCTTCGCCATGCCGCAGCATCCAGGCCAGGGGCGGCGGCTCGCAGCGGCGCCAGGCGGTCACCGGGACATCGCCGGGCAGGTTCGCGTCCAGCGTCTTGGCATCGGGTTCCGCCGTTTCCAGCCCGGCATCGCGGGCGCGCAGCAGCAGGCGCGGGGCTTCCACCCCCTCGGAGGTGCCGAGCAGCCAGCCGGGGATGTCGCGCAGCGCGGTGAAGCGGTCGAGCCGCGAGGGTCCCTTGCCGATCCGGGCGGCGGAGCGGGCGGTCAGCGCCAGCATCGCCTCCGGCGCCTCGCAGGAACCGGCGAACCAGTTGCCGCGCAGCGTCACGGGGATGGCGTGGGGCGCCTGGGCGGCGGCGGGCATGGCGGCCAGCAGCAGCACGGGCAAAGCCAGGGCCGCCATCCAGCCGGAAGGAACGGGACCGGACCGCAGGGTGCCGGATCGCAGGGGAGGGGACTTCATCGCAGGGCGAGTTCCTGGCCGGAGCACAGATCGATGGCATCGCGGCGGATCTCGGTCCCGTCCCGCAGCACGGCCAGCAGGCGCGCGGCGCAGGCGCCGGGCTCCGGCGGCGCCAGGTCCAGCGTCTCGCCCACCCCCAGCACGTTGCGGCCCAGACGGTCCGGCCCCCGTTCGGGCTCTCCGGCCGCATCCTCCTTCCGGGGCGCATCGACGTAGAGCTGCACCACCGGCACCCGCGCGGCGTTGCGCAGGCGCAGGCTGCCCGGGCGCGGCGGCGGCGGTTCCGCCAGCCCGGCATCCAGCCGCGCGGCCACGGTCCAGCCGGGGCGGAAGACGATCAGCGTCTCGGCGCAGAGATCCACCTCCCGCCGCTCCTCCGCCGCGCCATTGGGGAAGACGATGCGCATGTCGGCGGTGCAGTCCACCGCGATGTCCAGCCGCCGCCGGCCGCCGCGCTCCAGCGGCGTTTCCAGCCGGTCGGGGCCCCATTCGTCCTTGTCGGTGCCGGAGATGTAGAGTTCTGCCACCGGCGCGTCGTGCCGGTTCAGGAAGCTCAGCGGGATCTCCGGCGGGTGCGGCACGCCGCTGCCGTCGAAGACCAGGTTCCGCACCGAGCACGCATCCACCCCACGCTTCTCCTCCGCCTCGTCATCCTCATAGACGGCCCGCAGGTCCACGCGGCAGTCGGGCACGCGCAGCGTCAGGCGGAAGGTTTCCCCATCCCCTACGGGCTCCTCGCCCAGCCGGTCCACGCCCCAATTCTGGGAGCCACTCTGGGAGCCACTCTGGGTGCCATTCTGGTCGCGCTGCCGCCCGGCGGGCAGGGCATAGAGCTCCCGCAGCGCCTGGCCGGAACGGTTCTCGATCAGCAGCGACCGCTTCGGCACCGCGGGATCGCCGAAGACCAGCCGCGGGTTGCGGCACAGGTCCTGCCGCGCCCGCTTCTCCTGCGAGTCGTCGGCGAAGACCGCCGTCACGTCGAAGACGCATTCCCGCCCCCGGCCGAGGCGCAGCCGCGTGCTGGCATCCGGGCCGAGCATCTCATTGCCTAGCCGGTCCGCCCCGCGCTCCGCGGCGCCCTCCGGCCGCAGGTACAGTTCCCGCAGCGGCATGTCGGTGGCGTTCTGCACCACCGCCTCGCGCTCCGCCGCGCGGGCCGGAGCCTGTGGCTGGCGCGGCGGCGTCGCGGCCCATGCCCCCGGACCGGCGGGCAGGAAGGCTGCGATGCCGGCCAGCAGGGAGAGGGCCAGAAGGCCCACCGCCCCCGGTACGCATGCCCGCATCCACAATCCCCCGAATCCAGAGACCCAAGATTCACAACCACCCCTCCGGGCGCAAGCCACGCGGCACGAACCCTTCCCGTGAATTGCCCTTTCCGGCCCGCTTGTTAAGCTGACGTCACAACACGACAACAATGGGAAACGTCACCGTGCTCCGTCGCAGCCTCCTGCTTTCCTCCCTGCTGGCGCCCTCCGCCGGCGCCGCGCTGCTTGTCGGCCTGCCCCGCCCCGCCCAGGCGGCGCCGATGTTCCGCAGCCTGCACATGTTCGTCCCCGCCAATCCCGGCGGCGGCTGGGACGGCCTGGGCCGCGCCATCGAGCAGGTGGCGCGCGAGGGCGGGCTGGTGGAAACCTTCCAGTTCGAGAATGTCGGGGGCGCCGGCGGCATGGTCGGCCTGCCCCGCTTCATCTCGCAGCGGCGCAACAAGCCGGACAGCCTGCTGGTCGGCGGCAGCATCATGGTCGGCGCCGCGATCAGCAACAAATCGCCCTACAGCCTCAAGGACGTGGCCCCGGTCGCCCGGCTGACGGCCGAGGCCGCCGCCATCGTGGTGCCTGCCGACAGCGCCTACAAGGATGTCGGCCAGTTCGCCGCGGCGCTGAAGGCCGACCCGCGCGCCGTGCCGGTGGCGGGCGGCAGCGCCGGCGGCACCGACCACATCGTGCTGGGCCAGCTCATCAAGGCCATGGGCCGCTCGGCCAAGGACGCGAACTTCGTCGCCTTCGCCGGCGGCGGCCCGGCCATGGCCGCCATCCTGGGCGGGCAGGTGAAGGCCGGCATCTCCGGCTGGGCCGAGTTCTCCGAGCAGGTGAAGGCCGGCCGCCTGCGCGCGCTCGCCACCTCCGGCGAGAAGCGCACCGACCCGAACGTGCCCACGCTGAAGGAAAGCGGGCTCGACGTGGTGGCCACCAACTGGCGCGGCGTCTTCGGCCCGCCTGGGCTGAAGCCCGACGGGCACGAGGCGCTGATCCGCTTCGTCACCGCCCTGCACGGCCTGCCCGCCTGGAAGCAGCTGCTGGAAACGCGCGGCTGGGACGACGACTTCCTGGCCGGCAAGGAATTCGAGACCTTCCTGGCGGAGGACACGAAGACCACCGAATCCGTCCTCAAGGATCTCGGGCTCGCGGCATGAGGCACACCGCCCGGTCCGACCTCCTGGTCGGGCTCGGGGTGGCGGGGCTGGGCCTGCTGACGGCCTGGCAGGCCCTCGTCATCCCGCCCACCCCCGTCTATGCGGAGGTCAGCGCCGCGCTGGTCCCCTGGCTGGTGGCGGCGCTGCTGCTCGCCCTGGGCACCGGCCTCTGCGCCTCGGCCCTGCGCGGCGGCTGGAGCCATGGGCTGGAGGACATGCAGGACCCGCCGCCGGTCAACTGGCGGTCGCTGGGCCTGCTGGCGGCGGGGCTGGTCGTGCAGGTCGCGCTGATCGACTGGCTCGGCTTCGTCATCGCCTCCACCATCCTCTACGTCCTGGTCTGCGCCGCCTTCGGCTCGCGCCATCCGCTGCGCGACCTGCTGATCGGCGCCGTGGTCACGCTGCTCGCCTACCTGGCCTTCAGCCGGCTGCTCGGCGTCAATATCGGTGCGGGCGTGCTGGAAGGGATCCTCTGACCCCATGGACACGCTCTCGGGCCTCTCGCTCGGCTTCGGCAACGCGCTGTCGCCGGCCAATCTCGGCTGGGCGCTGCTCGGCTGTTTCCTCGGCACCGCCGTCGGCGTGCTGCCGGGCATCGGGCCGGCGCTCACCATCGCGCTGCTGCTGCCGATCACCTTCAAGGTCTCGGCCACCGGCGCCTTCATCCTGTTCTGCGGCGTCTTCTACGGCGCCATGTATGGCGGCTCCACCACCTCGATCCTGCTGAACACGCCGGGCGAGAGCGGCTCCATCATCACCGCGCTGGAAGGCGCCAAGATGGCCCGCAACGGCCGCGCCGGCCCGGCGCTGGTGACCGCGGCGGTGGGCTCCTTCATCGCCGGCACGGTGGGCACGCTGGGCATCTCCTTTCTCGGCCCGATCCTGGTGGAACTGGCGCTGAAGCTCGGCCCGGCAGAGTATTTCTGCTTGATGGTGCTCTGCTTTGTCACCGTCTCCGCCGTGCTCGGCGGCTCGGCGCTGCGCGGCCTCGTCTCGCTCGCCTTCGGCCTGATGCTGGGCCTCGTCGGCGTCGATCTGCAGACCGGGCAGCCGCGCATGACCTTCGGCATGATCGACCTGCTCGACGGAATCGACGTGGTGCTCGTCGCCGTGGCCCTCTTCGCGGTGGGGGAGACGCTCTACCTCGCCTGGCGGCATGTGGAAGGAAAGCAGGTGGTCCGCCCCGTCGGCCGCCTCTGGATGAGCCGCACCGACTGGCGGCGCTCCTTCTGGCCCTGGATACGCGGCTCGGCGCTGGGCTTTCCCTTCGGCGTCATGCCCGCGGGCGGCACCGAGATGCCGACCATGCTGAGCTATTACGCCGAGCGCCGGATGGTGAAGCCGGAATACGAGAAGGAGTTCGGCACCACCGGCGCCATCGAGGGCGTGGCCGGGCCGGAGGCCGCCAACAACGCCGCCGCCGCCGGCATCCTCGTGCCCATGCTCACCCTCGGCCTGCCGACCTCGGCCACGGCCGCCATCATGCTCAACGCCTTCCAGTCCTACGGCATCCAGCCCGGGCCGCTGCTCTTCACCTCGCAGCCCGAGCTGGTCTGGACGCTGATCGCCTCGCTCTACATCGCCAATGTCATGCTGGTGGTGCTGAACCTGCCGCTCGTCGGACTCTGGGCGCGCATCCTGACCATCCCGACGCCGCAGCTCTATGCGGGCATCCTGGTCTTCGCCACGATCGGTACCTACGGCATCAGCAACAGCGTCACCGACCTGATCCTGCTCTATGTGATCGGGACGATCGGCATGTTCATGCGCCGCTTCGACTTCCCCACCGCGCCCGTGGTGATCGGCATGATCCTGGGGCCCATGGCGGAACAGGCGATGCGCCAGGCGCTGACCATCAGCCAGGGCGACTGGACGGTCTTCCTCACCCGTCCGATCTCACTGGCGCTACTGGTCATCGCCGCCTTCGCCCTGCTTGGGCCGCGTCTCTACGGCACCTGGGCGCGGCGCCGTGGGCTGCTGGGCAACAACAGCAGCGACGGCATCGACGCCTGACGGGGGCGGGCCGGAGGCTGCCGGCCCGTTACGGCGCCAGGCCTGCCTCCGCGCCGACCGGAGGCAACCACAGGCGCCGTGCCGCCGGGGGGGGCGCCCTTACTCCGCCGCTTGCAGACTGGGCCGGCGGTAGAGCGTGGTGACCAGCAGGGCGGCCACCAGGCAGAAGCTGCCGGCGACATAGAGGGCAGGCAGGTAGGTCGAGAACTCGGTCCGGCTGAACCCGGCGCCGAGCTGATGCCCCGTAAAGACCCAGCCGAAGACCAGCCCCGCCTTTTCTGGCCCGAAGCGGTTGGCAGCGAGGCGCACGGTCGGCGGTACGGTCGCCACCCAATCCAGCCCGTAGACCACCGCGAAGACGGAAAGGGCATAGACGTTGAACTCGGTGAAGGGGAGGTAGAGCAGCGACAGCCCGCGGAAGGCGTAGTAGGAGGCCAGCAGCCAGCGGTTGTCATAGCGGTCGGACAGCCAGCCGGACAGGATCGTGCCGGCGAAGTCGAAGATGCCGATCACCGCCAGCATGCTCGCCGCCCCAACCGCCGCCACGCCGTAATCGCCGCAGAGCGCGATCCAGTGCGTCTGGATCAGCCCGTTGGTGCTGAGGCCGCAGACGTAGAAGGTCAGGAACAGCACCCAGAAGGTATAGCTGCCCGCCGCCTCGCGCAGCACGCAGATGGGAGAGAGGAGCAGGTTGCCTAGCCCCTGCTCGCGCGGCGGCGCGGCCTGCTGCACGGCGGTGCCATAGGGCGTAAGGCCGAGATCCGCGGGCCGGTCGCGCATCAGCAGCAGCACCACAACCATGGCGAAGGCCAGCGTGCCGAGCACGAAGACCAGCGCGGTGCGCCAGCCATAGGCCGTGCTGAGGCTGGCCAGGATGGGCAGGAAGACGAGCTGCCCGGTGGCGTTGCTGGCGGTGAGCAGCCCGACCACGAAGCCGCGCCGTTCCGAGAACCAGCGCGTGGCCACGGTGGCGCCCAGCACGATCGCCGTCATCCCCGTGCCGATGCCGACGATGACGCCCCAGAGCAGCACGAGCTGCCACAGCTCCCGCATCACCAGCGAACCGAGCAGCCCGGCGGAAATCAGCGCCAGGGCGCAGAGGATGACGCTGCGCACGCCGAAGCGGTTCATGAAGACGGCGGCGAAGGGCCCCATCAGCCCGAACAGGGCGAGGCGCAGCGCGAAGGCGGTGGAGATATCGGCGTTCTGCCAGCCGAACTCCTGCTGCAAGGGCTCGATCATCACCCCGGCCGAGCCCATGGCCCCGGCGGTGGCAAGCATGGTCAGGAAGGTCGCCCCCGCGACCACCCAGCCGTAATGGATGCCCTTCTGCCGCAGGCCCGTGGCCAAGGCGGTGGAGATCATGATGGCGTTTCCCCGTGGGTGCCCGGCCGGGCGGGCTGGTTGGATGCGGAAGGCGAAGGGTCAGAGGTCATGCAGCAAGGCACGCAGGTTGCGGGCGCCCTCCTCGCCGAGCAGCGCCTCGACCTCCGCCTGTGCCTTGTTCCACAGCGGCGCGCCGTCGCTCAGCACCTGCTGCGCCGCCTCGGTCAGCGCCAGCGCGGTTTCGCGCTGGTCCCGTCCGGCCACGCTGCGGATCAGCCCGTCGCGTTCCAGCAGCTTGGCGTTGCGCCCGACCGTGGAGCGGTCCAGCAGGCTGAGCCGCGCCAGCTCGGTGAGCGAGACGGGCTGGAAATGCCCGATCCGCCGCAGCAGGCTGTACTGCGCCACGTTGACGCCTGCCGGGGCCAGGGCCTCGTCATAGATCGACGAGACCTTCCGGGCCGCCACGCGAAGCGCTACGCAGTAACATTCCGTCATCATCGATGCGGGTATATGCCCGCATTTCCTGCGCGTCCAGGGCTTTCCGCGAGCCGCTGGGGGAGAGGCTCAGATCTGGTCCCGGACCCGTTCCAGCGTCTTGTCCAGATGCAGTTGCAGCACCCGTGCCAGCGCCGCGCCGTCGCGCTTCCGCAGGGCCGCGACCATCTGCTCGTGCTCGGCCACGGCGCCGGCCCATTTCTCCGGCCCGGCATTGCCGATGAAGCGGATATGCTTCATCCGCGCCTGGATCGCCTCATGCGCCCAGATGAGCGTGGCATTGCCGGACAGCGCCACGATGGCGGTGTGGATCGCCTGGTTCAGCTTGAAATAGGCCATGCGGTCCCGGGCGGCATAGCGGTCCATCATCGCCTCGTGCAGCGCCACGACGCGCGCGATCCCATCCTCGGGGGCCTCGGAGCAGGCGAGTTCCCCCGCCAGCCCTTCCAGGTTTCGCAGCACTGTCAGGCTGTCGGTCACGTCCTTCAGCGTCACCCTGCGCACCACGGCGCCCCGGGCTGGCACCAGCTCCACCAGCCCTTCGCCGGCCAGCATACGCACGGCCTCCCGCAACGGGGTGCGGGAAACGCCGAGCTTGGCACAGAGCGCGACCTCGTTGATGCGGGTGCCGGGGGCGATGGTGCCCTGGGTGATCAGGTCGCGCAGGCGGGCGGCCACCTCCTCCTGGAGAGGACGGCGCACGATCGGCCCGTCCCCGCCGCCTGCCGGCAGGTTCTCCGGTCCCTCTGCGTCCATCAGGGCGGATACGACCATCGGCTTCGATCCTGATCCATGCTCATCCATGCGCGAGCCCCTCCGGATATGCCTTGACGGGATCGGTCCGTCCACATTAGGTCTAGATTACTGTATGCAGTGTGAAGCATACTCTATGTGACGGCTGGCACGAAGCCAAAGCAAGAAAGCGGGAGAGGGCGGCATGGAAGCGCAATTGCTGGCGAGGCCGAGGATCGCCCTGGCCATGGGCGACGCCGCAGGCGTCTCCTCCGAACTGGCCGCCAAGGTCCTGGCCGATCCCGCAGTGCGCGAGGCCGCCGAGATCACCGTGATCGGCGATGCCCGCATGCTGGCCCGCGGCGCCGAGTTCGCCGGCGTCAACCCGGATGTCGATGTGGTGCGCGATGGCGAGTCGATGCCGCGCCGCGTCCCCGGCCGGCCAGTGCTGATCGATCTCGGCCATGGCGACCCGGACGGCATCAGGCTGGGCGAGATCTCCGAGGCCGGCGGCCGCTTCGCCACCGAGAATTTCCGCCGCGCCCTGCGCATGGCCGCCGCCGGCGAGGCCGACGCGGTCTGCTTCACCCCCTTCAACAAGGCGGCGATGCGGCTGGTCACGCCGGGCTACGAGGACGAGATCGGCTTCTCCGCCGAGACCATCGGTTTCCATGGCGTGGCCAAGGAGTTCAACGTCCTGGAAGGGCTGTGGAACGCCCGCGTCACCTCGCATGTGCCGCTGAAGGACGTGGCCGGGCTGCTGACGAAGGAGACCATCCTCGACAACCTGCGCCTGACCGACGAGGCGCTGCGTGCCTCCGGCGTCGCCCGCCCGCGCATCGCCGTGGCGGGGCTGAACCCGCATGCCGGCGACAACGGCAATTTCGGGCGCGAGGAGATCGAGGTGATCGCCCCGGCGGTGGAGGCGGGCAAGCGCGAGCAGATCGCCTGCGACGGGCCTTTCCCGGCGGACACGGTCTTCGTGCGCGCCAGGCGCGGCGATTTCGACGCGGTGCTGACCATGTTCCACGACCAGGGCCAGATCGCGATGAAGCTGATCGGCTTCGATGCGGGCGTGACGCTGATGGGCGGCTTTCCCTTCCCGATCTGCACCGCCGCCCACGGCACGGCCTATGACATCGCGGGCAAGGGCATCGCCCATCCCGGCGCCATGCGCAACGCGCTGCTGCTGGCCTCCCGCATGGCGGCGAGCCGCATCGCCGCCTGATCGGCCCCAACCACGGCGCGAAGGCCCGGAACGGGTGCGCGCCTTTCAACCGGAGGAAACAAGAATGCGCGTTCTCCCGACGCTGACGCTCGCCTTCTCGCTGGGCGCCGCCTCCCTGGCGGCGACGGCGCCACGCCCGGCCCTGGCGGCCTGGGAACCGAACCGCCCTGTCGAGTTCGTCGTCACCTCCGGTGCCGGCGGCGGCACCGACCTCTTCGCCCGCACCATCCAGGCGGCGATCCAGAAGCATGAGCTGCTGAACGTGCCCGTCGTCGTCACCAACAAGGGTGGTGGCTCCGGCGCGGAGGGCTTCGTCTATGGCCGCGGCTCCCAGGGCGACCCGCTGAAGGTGATCTTCGGCACCAACAACGAATGGCTGCTGCCCTATGTCGCCCGCGTGGCCTGGAAGCCGGAGCAGCTCGTGCCGGTGGCCGCCATGGCTTTCGACGAGTTCATGCTCTGGGTGAAGGCCGACGCGCCCTACAAGACGGCCGCCGACTACATCGCCGCGGCGCGCGAGAAGCCGGGCGCCATGAAGATGGGCGGCAGCCAGACCAAGGACACCGACCAGATCCTCACGCTGAAGATCCAGAAGGCGACCGGCGTGCGCTTCACCTACATCCCCTTCCGCGGCGGCGGAGAGGCGGGCGTGCAGCTCGCCGGCGGGCATGTGGATTCCGACGTCAACAACCCGTCCGAAAGCGTCGGCGGCTGGCGCGGCGACCAGGTCCGGCCGCTCTGCGTCTTCCGCAAGGAGCCGCTGCCGGCCACGGGGAAGGTGACCGCGACGCAGTCCTGGGCCGATATCCCGACTTGCGCCAGCCAGGGCATCGCGGTGGACGAGTACCGCATGCCGCGCACCGTCTTCCTGCCGCCCGAGGTGTCGAAGGAGGCGCAGGAGTTCTGGACCAACGTGATGCGCAAGGTCACCGAGACGCCGGAATGGAAGGACTACATCGCCCGCACGGTGCAGAGCGCCGTCTTCATGACACCCGACCAGATGAAGCCCCTCATGGAGGAGGAGCAGAAGTCCGGCAAGGAGATGTTCGCCGCCGAGAAGTGGCTGGTGAACTGAGGCCAGGGACGCTGGACAGGGAGCGACGGCCATGCTGACGCGTTACCGGATGGAAATGGCCACGGCGGCCGTCGTCTTCCTGCTCGGCGCCATCGCCGTGACCGGCGCCATGGAGCTCGACTACGGCTGGGCGGAGGACGGCCCGCAGGCCGGCTACTTCCCCTTCCGCATCGGCCTGATCGTCATGGCCGCCGCCGTCGCGATCGCGGTGCAGGGCTGGTACAACCGGACCGCCCTGACGCGGGAGGTCTTCGTGGACCGCGCGGGCGGCCGCCGCGTGCTGCGCTTCGGCCTCTCGATCCTGGCGCTGGTGGTGCTGTCGCTCACCCTCGGCATGTATGTCGCCATGGCCGCCTACCTGTTCGTCATGATGCGTTGGCAGGGGCGGCATTCCTGGCTCGCCAGCATCGCCGTGCCGCTGCTCTACACCGCCGCGACTTGGCTGGTCTTCGAGCGCTGGTTCCTCGTGCCGCTCCTCAAGGGGCCGGTCGAGGTCTGGCTCGGCCTGGCCTGAGGAGACCGGACGATGTTCGACAATCTCGACGCGCTGGTGCACGGCTTCGGCGTCGTGCTCACCTTCCATCACGTCGCCATCATCATGGGCGGCGTGCTGCTGGGCATCCTGGTCGGCGTGCTGCCCGGCCTCGGCGCGCCGAACGGCGTGACGCTGCTGCTGCCGCTGACCTTCTCGATGGACCCGGTCTCGGCCATCATCCTGCTCACCAGCCTCTACTGGGGCGCGCTCTTCGGCGGCTCCACCACCTCGATCCTGTTCAACATCCCGGGCGAGCCCTCCTCCGTCGCCACGACCTTCGACGGTTATCCCATGGCCCGAAACGGGCGCGCCACCGAGGCGCTGACCTATGCCTTCCTGTCCGCCGGCTTCGGCGCGCTGGTAGGCGTGGTGGTGATCACGCTGCTCTCGGGCTTCGTCACCTCCTTCGCGCTGCGCTTCGGGCCGCCGGAATACTTCGCGGTCTATCTGCTGGCCTTTGCCTCCTTCATCGCCTTCGGCGGCGGCGCGCCGCTCAAGACGCTGGTCTCCATCTGCCTGGGCTTCGGCATGGTGGGCATGGACACGGTCTCGGGCTCCATGCGCCTGAACTTCGACATTCCGGCGCTGATCAAGGGCATCTCCTTCCTTGTCGTGGTGATCGGCCTTTTCGGAATCGGCGAGCTGCTGCTGACGCTGGAGGAAGGGCTGGAGTTCAAGAGCGTCCGCGCCAAGCTCAACCCGGTGGAGATCCTGCGCGCCGCCACGCGAATGCCGCGGTACTTCCTCGCCATGTTGCGCGGCAGCGCCATCGGCGTCTGGATGGGCATCACCCCGGGCGGCCCGACCGCGGCCTCCTTCATGTCCTACGGCATCGCGCGCAAGGTCTCCCGCCGTCGCGACAATTTCGGCAAGGGCGAGCCGGAGGGCGTGATCGCGCCGGAAACGGCGGACCATTCCGCCGGCACCGCCGCCATGCTGCCGATGCTGGCGCTGGGCATCCCCGGCTCCGCCACCTCGGCGGTGATGCTGGGCGGGCTGATGATCTGGGGCCTCAACCCCGGCCCGATGCTCTTTGTCGAGCAGAAGGACTTCGTCTGGGGCATGATCGCCTCGATGTACCTGGGCAACGTCATCGGCGTGGTGCTGGTGCTGGCCACGGTGCCCTTCTTCGCGGCGCTGCTCTCGGTGCCCTTCACCATCATCGGCCCGATCATCGTCACGGTCTGCCTCGCCGGCGCCTATACCGTCGCCAGTTCCGCCTTCGACCTCTGGATCATGCTGGCCTTCGGCGTGGCGGGCTACGTCATGAAGAAGCTGGACTATCCGATCGCCCCGCTCGTCCTGGCCATGGTGATCGGCGACAAGGCGGAGGACGCCTTCCGTCAGTCCATGCTGCTCTCCCAGGGCTCGCTCGGCATCCTGTGGTCCAACCCGCTGGTGGGCACCATCTCCACCATCGCCATCCTGTTCCTGCTCTGGCCCCTCGCGGCGGCCTTCCTGGGCTGGCGCCGCGCCGGCAAGTCCGCCCTGGCCGCCGGGTCGGGAAGCCAGGCGTGATCGCTGGTGTCCGGCCCCGGGAGGAGGCCCTGCCTCCCCCGGACCCCCTCCGCTGGGGACATGGTATGTCCCCAGACCCCGCCTTGCGTTGGCACGGGTTGGAGGCGTTGCCCGGGAGAGCGTGCCGAAGCGCATGTGGACGAGTGGGCCTCATGGAGGACGTCAGGACTTCCACGTTCGTGGCATCCGCAGTCGCCGAAGGGCTCAGCCCTTCGGCGCGATCCGGCCGCGGCGAGCGCCAACGAATGGAAGGTCCAGGAAACCCAGTTTCCTGGCGGATAGGGGGTCCGGGGGAAAGGCGGAGCCTTCCCCCCGGGACAGTGCAACGCCCGAACGGAAAGCAGAGCGCCGCATGAAGATCGCATTCCTGGGCCTGGGGCTGATGGGCGGCCCGATGGCGCGCCGCGTGCTGGCGGCGGGGCACGAGGTGACGGTGTGGAACCGCTCCCCCGACAAGGCCGCCCCCTTTGCCGAGGCAGGCGCGCATGTGGCGGCCAGCGCTGCCGAGGCGGCGCGCGAGGCCGAGGTCGTGATCCTGATGCTGGAGAACGGCCCGGTGGTGGAGCGCGTGCTCTTCGGCGGCGGCGTGGCGGAGGCCGTGCCGCCTGGCGCGGTGGTGGTGGACATGTCCTCCATCAAACCCGCTGAGGCGCAGGACCATGCCGCGCGGCTGGCGGAACGGGGCGTGCATCACGTGGACGCGCCGGTTTCCGGCGGCACCACGGCGGCGGAGGCCGGAACGCTCGCCATCATGGCGGGCGGGGAGGCGGAGCCCTTCGCCCGCGTCGAGCCGGCGCTGTGCGCCATGGGAAGGCCGGTGCTGGTCGGTCCGCCCGGGGCGGGGCAGCTCGCCAAGCTGGCCAACCAGGTGATCGTCGGCGTCACCATCGGCGCGGTGGCCGAGGCGCTGATGCTGGCCGCGCGCGGCGGTGCCGATCCGGCCAAGGTGCGCGAGGCGCTGCGCGGCGGCTTCGCCGAGAGCCGCGTCCTGGAACTGCATGCGCAGCGCATGATCGAGCGCGACTTCGCCACGCGCGGCCGCTGCGTCACGCATCTGAAGGACCTGGACAACGCCCTCGACGCGGCGGAACGGCTGGGGCTGGACAGCGTACCCTATGCGGCGCTCACCGCCGACCTCTATCGCGGGCTGATCGAAAGTCGGGGCGACCCGGACCACTCCGCCCTGCTGCTGGAGCTGGAGCGTCGCAACCCGCGCGCCGTGGCCCGGCAGGAGGTGGAGGCGTGAACCACGAGATCCTTTTCCGCGACCTCGGCGACCGCCGCTTCCGCTTCGCGCTGACGGGCGCCAAGGGCGGCTTCAGCCGCACCCTGCTGGCGCAGATCCGCGCCATCCCGCGCCTGCAGCCGGCGGTGCTCTGCGACCTCGATCCGGACGGCGTGCTGGCGCTGCTCGCGGAACTCGGCTTCCCCGCCGGTGCCGCCCGGATCTGCGATACGCCGGACGGCGCGCGCGAGGCCGCCGCCGCCGGCCAGATCGTGGTGCTGCGCGACCAGTCCCTGCTGGGCGCCGTGCCGCACGACATCCTGGTGGAGGCCACAGGCCAGCCCGAGGCCGGCGCCCGCATGGCGCTGGAGGCGATCCGCCGCGGCACGCATGTCGCCATGGTGAGCAAGGAGGTGGATTCCGTCGTCGGGCCGCATCTCAACCGGCTCGCCGTCGAGCGGGGCCTCGTCTACACCACGGCGGATGGCGACCAGCCGAGCAACCTGATCGGCCTCGTCACCTGGGCGCGGCTGCTGGGCTTCGAGGTCGTCGCCGCCGGCAAGTCCAGCGAGTACGACTTCGTCCTCGATCACGCCACCAGCGTCGTGACCTGCGCCGAACTGCAAGGCGAGGCGCCCGCCCTGGCGGATCTGTGGATACTGGGCGAGGATGTGGCGGAAACGCTGGCGCGCCGTTCCGCCGCGCTCGCCGGGCTGCCGCAGAGCGCCACGCCCGACTATTGCGAGATGAACGTGGTGGCCAATTCCACCGGCCTGCTGCCCTCGCGTCCGGAGCTCAGCTACCCGCTCTGCCGCATCACCGAGCTCGCGGATGTCTTCATCCCGCACGAGGAAGGCGGCATCCTCGGCCGCACCGGCGTTGTGGACGTGTTCAACTGCCTGCGCCGGCCGGAGGAGGTGAGCTTCGGTGGCGGCGTCTTCGTCGTGGTCCGGGCGGGCGACCGGCCGGTCTGGGAGATGCTGCGCGGCAAGGGCCATCTGGTCAGCCGCAACGCGCGCTATGCCTGCCTCTTCCTGCCCTATCACTGGATGGGGCTGGAAACGCCCGTCTCGCTGCTTTCCGCGGCGGGGCATGGCCGCGCCTCCGGCAGCGACACGCAGCGTGTCCATGCGGTGATGGTGGCGCGCACCGAACGCGACTTCCGGGCCGGCGAGGTGCTGGAGATGGGCGGCCACCACCACATCATGACGGACTGCACGCCGCTCCTCCTGCCCGCCGCCGAGGCGGAAGGGCTGGCGCCCTTCTATCTCGCCGCCAACAAGCCGCTTCTCGTGGATGTGCCGCGCGGCACCCTGGTCCGCGAGGCGATGGTGGATCTGGCGGGTTCGCTGCTCCAGTCCCTGCGGCGCGAGGTCATGGTGCCGGCAGCGGGCTGAGCGCCGGAAGGCCGGCGCAGCGGGGAACGCGGCCCCGGCCAGTCGCTCTCAGTGCGGCGCGCCGAGCCCTTGACCGATCCGCTCCAGCATCTCGTCGAAGAAGGGGTTGGAGGACATGCGGATCAGCGCATCCAGGCTGACCGCCAGCACACCGCGTTCCCCCTTTGGCGCGATCGTCCCGAAATGCACCCCGAAATCCTCGTCGGCCGGATCGGGAAACTGGCCATAGAGTGAATCGCCCTGCGGGAAGGGCAAGGCGACGTGGGAAAGGGAATAGACGTCGCGCGGATAGGTCTCGCGCAGCGGCACCACCCGCGTCTCCGTGCTCCCCGGCCCGGTCACCCGCGCCACCATGGCGTCCTGTCCCGGCGCGGCATTGGTGACAACCACGGTGCGGTAGCGGCGCGGTCCAGGCGGCAGCAGGCGCTCCAGCGCCGTTTCCGAATTTGGGCTGAGCAGGATGCCCAGCTTGCTGTTGCGGTTGAGGTCGAACAGCACGAGCTCGCTGCCATTGGCCGGCAGCAGGGCATAGAGCGCATCCAGCACGGCGGGCGTGCTGACCGTGGTGTCGAGCACCGACTGGAAGGTCAGCACCGGCGGCAGCCCTTCCAGCCGCCCTTCGCGCGCGCGCTGACTGACCTGCTCCTGCAACGCCCGCGTCAGCCGCCAGGACTGGCGCGCGCCGTTGACCGGAAAGGAGTTGTACTTGAACGGGTTGAACTCCGGCACGATGCCGAGCCAGCTCGCCTTGGCGAAGCGTGGCAGCAGGGCCGGCAATCCCGCCAGCCCGGCGAAACGGGCGAATTCGGTGATGCCCACCATGGGGGAGATCAGCACCAGCCGCGCCGGCCGAGCCAGCTTCGGATCGTCCAGCGCCTCCATGGCGTACTTCATCGCCAGCGCGCCGCCATTGGAGAAGCCCACGATCTCGATCGGCCCCTGCGGCACGCGCCGCCGCGCCTCCCGCACCGCGAGGCGCGTGGCCGCCATCCAGTCCTCCCAGGTCACGTCGGTCAGCGCCGCCGGCACGGTGCCATGCCCCGGCAGGCGCAGGCCGATGGCGACATAGCCGTGGGCGCGGTAGAAGCGCCCGACATGGCGCAGGCTGTAGGGCGCGTCGGTCAGCCCGTGCAGCAGCACCACCGCGCCACGCGGCGGTCCGCCCGGCTCCAGCACGTAGGAATGGTTCCAGTCCTGTCGGAAGTGCGGCGGATAGATGGGGCTGCCCTCGAAATAGCGGTTGAGCGACGTGCGCTCCTCCGGCTCCAGCTTCTGCATCACCTCCTGCCGCACGGAGTCGAAGACGCGCCGCTCCGCCGCCAGATAGCCGGCCCAGTCGGTCTTCCCGATCTCTCCGGCCCGCAGCTCGCTGGGCACGTAGAGATGCCAGGTCCGCAGCGGCGGGCCGCTCTGGACCTGCCAGACGCGCAGCGCGAAGGCCGCCAGAAGGGCCCCGAGGAGGATGTACAGGCTCCTGCGGAAAAGCCTGATCGGAAATGCCGGCACCGGCGCGCCTCCATGCCTCGGGTCGCCGCTGACCAGCCAACCCGAATCGGTACGCTGCCGGCCGTCGCCGGCCATGCTGCAACCCGCCGCCGCCGCCGGGCAAGCGTGCCGGGGGCGTATTGACAATCCGCCCGGTGCCTTCCCAATGGCAGGGTTGCAGGTAGAGGAATCCGCATGGAGACCGGGCAGGGCTTCCTCTCGCGCACCATGAGCGACCCTGTGCTCCGCGTGACGACGGGCCTTTGCGCTGCGGTCCTGGTCTTCGCCTCGCTCCGCGAGGCCGCCTCGGTCTTCGTGCCCGCGACCTTCGCGCTCTTCATCATCGCCGTGGTCTGGCCCTTGCAGCGCCTGCTGCAACGGCGCCTGCCGCAGGTGCTGGCCCTGGTGATCACGCTGGTCGTGGCCCTGGTCGCGGTGATGCTGCTCGCCATGCTGGTGGCCTGGGGATTCTCGCGCATCGGGCAATGGGTCATCGCCAACGCGACGCGCTTCCAGACCCTCTACTTCCGCCAAGCGGAATGGCTGGAAGGGCATGGCGTTCCCGTGGCCGGGCTGATGGCGGAGAATTTCGACATGCGCTGGGTCGTCTGGCTCGCCCAGGCCGCGACCGGGCAGCTCCAGGGCTTCCTGAGCTTCGTCACCGTTACGCTGGTCTTCACCATCCTGGGCATGCTGGAGGTGGAGGTCCTGCACCGCAAGCTCGCCGCCATGGGCCGGCAGGGGGAAGGGCGCCGCCTGCTCGACGCCTGCGCGCGGGTGGCCTCGAAGCTGCAGACCTACATGCTGGTGCGCAGCGTGATGAGCGCGCTGACCGGCGTGACCATCTGGGCCTTCGCCCTGCTCGCCGGGCTGGACCTGCCGGTGGAATGGGGCCTCATCGCCTTTGCGCTGAACTACATCCCTTTCCTCGGCCCGCTGGTGGCGACGGTCTTCCCGACCTTCTTCGCCGCCCTGCAGTTCGACTCCTGGGAAATGCCGCTGACCGTCTTCCTCGGCCTGAACACCATCCAGTTCCTGTCCGGCAGCTACGTCGAGCCCCGCCTGGCCGGAAGGGCGGTCTCCGTCTCGCCCTTCATCGTGCTCTTCGCCGTCTTCTTCTGGTCCTTCCTCTGGGGCATCGCCGGCGCCTTCATCGGGATTCCCGTGACCATCGCGGCACTGATCCTTTGCGACGCCTATGACGGCTCCCGCTGGATCGCGAACCTGCTGTCCGGCCGCGACACGGCTGGCTGAAGCACCCGCCGGCCACACGCCCGTGACGCCCATCCCGCAAGATCCATCGACCACGATTCCGGAGCGGGTCCTGCTGCTGCACGGCATCGCCCGGCGCGCCTCCTCCATGTCCGTGATGGAGCGGGTGCTGCGCGCCGCCGGCTACGAGACGCTGAACCTCGACTACGACGCGCGCCACAAGCCGCTGGATGCCCTGGCGGAGGACCTGCACGAGGAGGCCGGAGCCTTCCTGCAACGCCCCGGCGGCCGGTTGCATGTGGTGGCCCATTCCATGGGCGGGCTGCTGGCGCGTGCCTACATCACCCGCCACCGCCCCCTGGCGCTGGGCCGCATGGTGATGCTGGGCCCGCCCAACGCGGGCAGCGAGCTGGCCGACCTGCTGTGCGGGCAGGCCCTCTACCGCCGCGTCTTCGGCCCCGCCGGGGCGCAGCTCGTCACCGCGCCGGAGGCTACGCTCGCGGCGCTGCTCGGCCCGGTGGATTACGAGCTGGGCGTCATCGCCGGCGATCGTGCGCTGAACCTCCTGGCCTCCTGGTTCGTCCTGCCCGGGCCGAACGACGGCAGCGTCTGCGTCGCCCGCACCCGGGTGGAAGGAATGGCCGACCACATCGTGCTGCACGTCACCCACACGCTGATGATGCGCCACCCGGAAGTGATCCGGCAGAGCCTCCACTTCCTGCGCCACGGCCGGTTCGACCACCCCGCGACGGCCGCCGGCTGATGCCAGGGCCGGTCTCCCGGCCGTTCCCGCGTTGCGCTCCATGGCTGGCCGCCGGCGGGAGAGGCGCCGCCTCTCCCGCCGGAGAGCATGGCTCTCCGGCGCGATCCGGCATCAGCAAGCGCCAACTCATCGGGTCCAGGGCACGCAGTGTCCTGGCGGATAGGGGGGCCGGGGGAAAGGCGGAGCCTTTCCCCCGGGGAAGGCGCAACGCCGGCCCCGACCGCTCTCAGGCCTTCGGCAGGCGCACCACGAAGCGGGCGCCGGCGATGCCGCCATCCTCGCCGCGGCGGTTCTCGGCGGTGATGCGGCCGTTCAGGCCTTCCACGATCTGGCGGCAGATGGACAGGCCCAGGCCGGAATGCTGGCCGAACTGCTCGCCCTTGGGCCGCTCGCTGTAGAAGCGGTCGAAGATGTTCTCCAGCTTCGCCTCGGGGATGCCGGGGCCTTCGTCCTCCACGGCGAATTCCACCACGTTGCCTGTGGTGCGCGCCTTCACCCAGACGGTGCCGCGGGGCGGGGAGAAGGAGACCGCATTGCCGAGGAGGTTGCGGAAGACCTGTACCAGCCGCCCCTCGACGCCGCGCACCACCAGTCCCTTCGCTGGCGCCTCCAGCACCATGACCGGCGCGTCCTCGCCCAGCGGGCTGTTCTCGCGCGTCGCGGCGTGCAGCTCGGTCAGCGCGGAAAGGATGGGCGCGATGTCCACCGGCTCCGTCGCCGTGCGGGAAAGCTCCGCATCGACGCGGGAGGCATCGGAGATGTCGCCGATCAGCCGGTCCATCCGCACCGCGTCCTCGGCGATGATGGCCAGCAGCCGCGTGCGGTGCTCCGGGTTCTCGATCCGCCTGAGCGTCTCGATGGCCGAGCGCACCGAGGTGAGCGGGTTGCGCAGCTCATGCGCCACATCGGCAGCGAAGCGCTCGTTGCTGTCCACCCGCGCCCAGAGCGCGGTGGCGGCTTCCTGGAAGGAACGGGCCAGCGTGCCGATCTCGTCGCCCCGTTCCAGCAGCCGCTGCGGCACGGAGCCGGCGCGGCCCTTGCCCTGGCGCATGGCCCGGGCGGCGGAGGCAAGCGCCAGGATCGGCGAGGCCAGGGTCCGGTTCAGGTAGAGCGACAGCGCGACCGTCAGCACCAGCGCCATGGAGAAGAGTGCCAGCACCGAGCCGCGGATCTCGATCAGGCGCTGGTCCACCTCCCGCGCCTCGCGGGTCAGCAGCACGATGCCGACCGGCTGGTTGGCGCGCCGCGCCGGCTCCGCCACGGACACCAGCAGCCGCCCGTCGGCGGTGCGGCGGACATAGGGGTCCACGCCGCCCTCCAGCGCCAGGCGCAGCTCCTCCCGCCGGTCCGGGCCGCCGGCGGTGTTGTTGAATTCCGGCTGCCAGTCGAAGGAAGGCGCATCGGGGCCGACATCCACCACCACGTCGTCCGGTGCGCGCGGCACGCCCCAGCGCAGCAGCGTGGTGATCAGCCGGTCGGCGAAGCCGCCCACCGGGCCAGGCGGGTTGGGCGGGGGCAGCGGCTCGGTGACGATGTTGCCGTTGGCGCTTTCTCGCACCCGGCTGTCGGCCACGAGCAGGCCGTTGTTGTCGAAGAGCTTGGCCTGGGTGGCCGGGCTCGGCTCGGTCAGGCGGCGCAGCAGCGGCCGGGCGATGTCGGGCACCAGCACCGGATGGTCGTCCTGGATGCGGACGGCGGCCTCGGCCACGCCATTGGCATAGATCCGTGCCTGGGTCCGCAGCGCCAGCACCTCCCCGGCCAATAGCCCGTTCTGGTACTGGTCGAGGTAGAGCAGCGAGGTCGCCAGCAGGAAGGGCGGCAGCGCGTTGAGCAGCAGGATGCGCCGCAGCAGCGGCGACACGTTGCGGCGCATGCCCAGCCAGCCGCGCGGCCGCTCATCACGGGCGGAGGCCGCGACGGCGTCGTGGGCGGGACCGCCCGATGGGGAAGCCGCGGAGCCGAGGCTGGCGCTGCCGTCTGGCATCACGCCTCCTTGTATCGGTAGCCGATGCCGTAGAGCGTCTCGATCTGGGAGAATTCCGGATCGACCACGCGGAACTTCTTGCGGACCCGCTTCACATGGCTGTCGATCGTACGGTCGTCCACATAGATGTTCTCGCCATAGGCGGCGTCGATCAGCTGGTCGCGGTTCTTCACCATGCCCGGGCGGGTGGCGAGCGCCTTGACCAGCAGGAACTCCGTGACGGTGAGCTGCACCTGCTGGCCTTTCCAGAGGCAGGTGTGCTTGGTCTCGTCCAGCACCAAGTCGCCGCGCGACAGAACGCCGGTGGCCGCCACGCCCGAACCCTCGGCGCGGGAGGCCTCGTTGCGCCGCAGCAGGGTGCGGATGCGCTCCAGCAGCAGGCGCTGGGAGAAGGGCTTGGTGATGTAGTCGTCCGCCCCCAGGCGGAGGCCCATCAGCTCGTCCAGCTCGTCGTCCTTGGAGGTCAGGAAGATCACCGGCAGGCTGGTGCGTTGCCGCAGCCGCTGCAGCAGCTCCATCCCGTCCATGCGCGGCATCTTGATATCCAGCACGGCGAGGTCGGGCGGCCGGGCGAGCAGGCTCTGCAAGGCGCTTTCCCCGTCCGTATAGGTCCGCACCTGATAGCCCTCCTGTTCCAGGGTCATGGAGACCGAGGTGAGGATGTTGCGGTCGTCATCCACGAGGGCGATGGTCTGAGGCATGGTATCAGGGCGTCCAGGCGTTTCGTGATCGTCGGTTCTGGATACTGGAGGTAGATTGTGGCGCAACCGGGGAGCGGCAACGAGGACGGTTTCGCGGCTGGTGCGAGGGCGAGGGCCCTGATGCGGGGCGCGGCCGCCGCCACCCTGGCCACCCAGGCCGGCGGACAGCCCTTCGCCAGCCTTGTCACCCCCGCCGTGGCGCCGGATGGCTCGGTCCTGCTCTTCCTCTCGACACTGTCCGAGCACACCCGCCATCTCCTGGCCGAGCCGCGCTGCGCCCTGCTCTTCACCGGCCCCGCGCCGGAGATCAACCCGCAGACCGCTCCCCGCGTGACGGTGACCGGCCTGGCCATCCCCGTGCCGGAGGGCGAGGCGGACGCGCTCAAGTCGCGCTGGCTGCTGCGGCATCCCTATGCGGCGCTCTACGCGGGATTCGGCGATTTCGACCTTTGGCGGGTACGGCCCGGCGGCGCGCTGCTGGTCGCGGGCTTCGCCCAGGCGCGCCGCCTGCGCAGCGGCGAGATCGCGCCGGAGCCAAGCGCTGTGGCGGCCGTTGCGGGGGCCGAGGCGGAGCTCCTGGCGGGGCTCAATGCCGACCATGCCACGACCCTTGCCGCTGCCGGCACCCGCCTTTCCGGGGGCAGGGAAGGGGCCTGGAGGCTTCTGGGCCTGGATGTGGACGGGGCCGATCTGGGCTTCGAGGAAGCGGTGGTCAGGCTCCCCCTGCCTATCCCCGCCGCCTCGCCCGAGGCGCTGCGGGAGGGGCTGGTCGCGCTGTTGTGAGGACAAGGCGGAGTAGGGGAACTCATCCGGGCTGGGTCAGGATAAACGACAGAATAAACATTATTGAGACGATATAACTTTTTTTATCAGAAATCTGCGCTTTCCAGCACATGCCGGGATGGCATGGGCAGCCTGAATCTTCTATATGGCTGCGGACTAAGCCACCGTTTTCCTTCTAGGAGGTCATGCCGGAATGTCAGTCACGCCCCTCACGTCACTCAAGGGTACCGGCGTCTCGGCCGACACGGTTCACGCGAATCTGACGGCCGCAGGCCTCTATGCCCATGCCTTGCGGCGCGGCGAGGGCCGGCTCTCCGCGGACGGTGCCTTCATGGCCGTCACCGGCCAGCACACCGGCCGCTCGGTGCAGGACAAGTTCGTGGCCGACGACCCCGAGGTCTCCAAGGAGATCTGGTGGGGCAAGGTCAACCAGAAGCTCGACCCGGCGAAGTTCGAGGGCTTCACCGCCGATGTCCGCGCTTGGCTCGGCCAGCGCGAGGAGCTCTTCACCGAGGATCTCTATGCCGGTGCTGACCCGGCGCACCGGATCAGGGTGCGGCTGGTGACCACCAATGCCTGGCACGCGCTCTTCGCCCGCAACATGTTCATCCGCCCGCCGGCGGAGGAGCTTGAGGGCTTCGAGCCGGACTACGTGATCCTGCACGCGCCGGAGATGGAGGCGAAGCCGGAGCATGGCGGCCGCGCCAACTCCACCACGCTGATCGCGCTCTCCTTCGCGAAGAAGCTGATCTGCATCGCGGGCACCTCCTATGCCGGCGAGATCAAGAAGAGCATCTTCACCGTCATGAACTGGCTGCTGCCGGCCGAGGGCGTGTTGCCGATGCACTGCTCCGCCAATGTCGGCAAGGACGGCGACACGGCGCTGTTCTTCGGCCTGTCCGGCACCGGCAAGACCACGCTCTCCTCCGACCCCGAGCGCAAGCTGATCGGCGACGACGAGCACGGCTGGTCGGACAAGGGCGTCTTCAACTTCGAGGGCGGCTGCTACGCCAAGGTCATCAAGCTGAGCCAGGAGGCCGAGCCGCAGATCTGGAACGCCTCCCACCGCTTCGGCACGGTGCTGGAGAACGTGGTGGGCGACGAGCGCGGCAACCTCGACCTCGAAGACAATTCGCTGACCGAGAACACCCGCGCCTGCTACCCGATCGAGTTCATCCCCAATACCCAGCCGAACGGCATGGGCGCGGTGCCGAAGAACGTGGTGATGCTGACGGCCGACGCCTTCGGCGTGCTGCCGCCGATCAGCAAGCTCTCCTCGGCCCAGGCCATGTACCACTTCCTTTCCGGCTACACCGCGCGCGTCGCCGGCACGGAGAAGGGGCTGGGCAAGGAGCCGCAGGCGACCTTCTCCACCTGCTTCGGCGCCCCCTTCCTGCCGCGCTTCCCCGAGGTGTACGGCAAGATGCTCTCCGCGCTGATCGAGAAGTACGGCGCCGATTGCTGGCTGGTGAACACCGGCTGGTCGGGCGGCGCCTATGGCACCGGCAGCCGCATGAGCATCAAGCACACCCGCGCCCTGCTGCGCGCGGCGCTGGACGGCTCGCTGGCCCAGGCCGAGTTCGAGACGGAACCCTTCTTCGGGCTCTCCATCCCGAAGAACGTGCCGGGCGTGCCAGCCGAGGTGCTGAACCCGCGCGCGGCCTGGGCGGACAAGGCCGCCTATGACCGCACCGCCGCCGACCTGCAGTCGCGTTTCGAGAAGAATTTCGAGACCTTCTCCGGCTCGGTCGGCGAGGATGTGAAGGCCGCCGCCATCAAGGCTGCCGCCTGACGAGGCTGGCAGCGGCCCTCCCTGGCCGTTCCACTTCGCGGATAACCCCCGGGGGAGAGGCGCTGCCTCTCCCGCCGGACCCCCTCTCCGCCGGGGACCGGAGCCGGTCCCCGGACCCCGGGCCTGAGTTGGCTCCGCGTGGTGGCCGCCAGCCTGCGGCCTGATCCCGGAGAGCAGGTGGCAACGCGGGGCTCCCGGAAAGAAGAAAGGCACCCTGTCCGCGCTGGTGGCACTGGCAGCCTGCCGGAGAGCGATGCTCTCCGGCGCGATCCGGCCGGCAGCGAAGAGGCAACGAACGGGAGGTCCAGGAACCTCAGGTTCCTGGCGGATAAGGGGGACGGGGGGAAAAGGCGGAGCCTTGTCCCCCGGAATGCGCAACGCCAAACCGGACTGTGGCCCGGCCGCCGTATGGTGACGGCCAGAGACACTCGCAGAAGCAACCAGCCTGGACCGGCGGCAAGCAGGATAGATTCATCATTTGAACTGATCGGTACGATCAGTTTTTTGCCCATTCAATCGATAATTGATGGGGCGCATATGGTCCTCACCGGCAGGCAATCAGGCCCGTCCGGCTCCAAGAGGCCAAGACGATGTCCCGCATTTCTTCCCGTATCGCCGCTGCCACCCTGGCCCTGTCGCTGGGCGCCTTCGCCGCCCCCTTCGCCGGGGCCGCCGAGGTGACGGATTTCTCCAATGCCGGCTCCTCCAGCATCCAGGGTGCGCCCGCCTATGAGGCGACCACCTACGCCTTGGCCGGTTCCACCCCTCGCAACACCAGCAATGCCGGCTCCTCGGCCGTCGGCCTTGGCTCGCCCCTGGCGGCGCAGCAGGTGATGCTCAGCCAGAACGGCATCGGCGCCTCGCCCACCGACTTCTCGGGCTCCGGCTCCAGCGCGGTGGGTGGTGGCTATGGCACCCAGGCCCGCGGCTTCCACCGCACCCTGGTGGCGTCGCGCTGACCGTCCCGCCGTTCCGGCAAGGATCACGAACCATGGAAACCGAAGGCGATACGAACGGTTCCGCCGCCCCGCTGTGGATCTCCCTGCTGCTGGACTGGCTTTCGGGCCATCCGCGGCAGCCTCCCCGGCTCGGCTGAGGCCCAGCCCCCCTTTCCCCCCAACATGAAGAAGGGCGTCCCATCCGGGGCGCCCTTCTTCATGTCGGCCCATCCGGATGCCCCGCCGGGCCGGTGCGCGCATCCAGTCCCGCTCCCGCCCATCCCCAGGGCCTCCTGTCTCGAACCATTGTGAAGGCGGGGGACGGCGCCAGCACGGGCCAGGGGTCCTATGATCCCGCCCTTCACGATCCCGCCGGGGCGGCGTCGGCGCGGAGGCGCGTGACGATGCCGGCCGCACCGGCGCAGCGGAGACCGCAAACGGCCATGAACAAGCTGCAGGCCATGGAGGTCTTCGCCAAGGTCGCGGAAACCGGCAGCTTCACCCGGGCCGCCGAGGCCATGGACCTGTCGCGCTCCGCCACCAGCGACCATGTCGCGGAACTGGAGCGACACCTGGGCGTGCGACTGCTGAACCGCACCACGCGCCGTGTCAGCCTGACCTCCGAGGGGCAGGTCTTCCTGGAACGGGCCCGGCAGGTGCTCGACCTGATCGGCCTGGCGGAGGAGGAGGCCAGCGTCGGAGCCCTGACCCCGCGCGGCCGCCTGCGGGTGAACGCGCCGGTCTCCTTCGGCCAGCACTACCTCGCCCCTCTCGTCAGCACCTTCCTCGCCCGCTATCCGGAGATCGAACTGGAACTGGTGCTGACGGACCGCGTCGTGGATCTGGTAGAGGAAGGCTACGACCTCGTGCTGCGGGTCGGGCGCCTGCCCGATTCCAGCCTGATCTCGCGCCGCATCACCACCTCGCGGATGGTCCTCTGCGCCTCGTCCGCCTATCTGGAACAGCACGGCACGCCCCGCCACCCGGCCGACCTGGCGCGGCATGCCTGCCTGCACCTGATCGGCACGGCCTGGCAGACCTGGAGCTTCGAGGGACCGGACGGCGCGGTGTCCGTGCCGGTGACCAGCCGCTTCACCGTCAACAACGTGGATGTGCTGATGCAGGCGACGCTGGATGGTGCCGGCCTTTGCCTGCTACCGCTGAACCTGGCGCAGGCGGCGATCCGGGACGGGCGGCTGGTGGAGGTGATGGCGGAATTCCGGGGACGGGAACTCGTCCTCCATGCCGTGCAGCCGCCGGGCCATCTGCCGGTCCCCAAGACCCGCGCCCTGATCGACTTCCTGACGGAGCATTTCGGCCCGCGCGCCCAGCGGAACGAGGCCCGGGAGAAGTGATGCGAAGCCTCCCCGAAGCGCTGCCCCGGCCGCGTCCGCCGCGCTGACCGTGGCGGGGGACAGAACGGCAGGCGCCGTGCGGCGGCGATGGCTGGTGCGGGTGCTGGCGGCGGCGCTGCTCCTCCTCGTCTTCGCGGGCGGGATCGTCTGGCTGCGGGACCGGGATCTGCTGCTGGCCAGCGAGCCGGAGCGCCGCGCCGCCCAACTGGACCTGCCGGCACAGGAGAGCGCCGTCGCCCTGCAACTGCGCCTGCCCTTCGACCTGCTGCGCCAGGCCGCCGATCGCGCCGTGCCGGCCGAGTTCCGCCAGGCGAGCGCGGCGGATGCCGGCACGCGCTACGACCTGGTGATCCGGCGCGAGGGGCGCTTCACCCTTTCGGAGGCCGGGGGACGGCTGCGGGTCCAGGTGCCGCTCTCGGTGTCCGGCTCCGTGGGGCTCGGCGGCGGCCTGGCGGAGTTCCTGTCGCTCGACGAGAAGAAGATCGACGCCGCCGCCATGGTGCAGGCGGATCTGGGCCTGACCCTCGACCGCGGCTGGTGTCCCGCGGTGGACATGGCGGTGGACTACCGCTGGACCCGCAGTCCGCGGCTGGAGATCCTCGGCGGCGTCTGGATCGGCATCGAGGAACGCGTCCGGGCGCAGATCGAGGCGGCGCTGCACGGCTTGCCGGAACAGCTTGCCAGGCTGGTGCCCTGCGGCACCATCCGGCGGCAGGCGCTGGAACTCTGGCAGCCGCGCGATATCCGGGTGCAGCTTCCCGCCGCCCCGCCGCTCTGGATCGGCATCCAGCCGCAATCGGTGGGTCTGTCGGAACTGGTCGTGGAGCCCGGGCGCCTGCGGGTGGTGCTGGGCCTGCGCGCCCGCACCAGCATCGCCTCGCGCAAGCCGGATGCGGCGCCGCCGGGCTTCCTGCCGCCGCTCGACGCCCTGCCGGAACGCTGGAACGAACGCGACGGGCGGCTGCGCCTCTCGGTGCCGGTGCGCGCCGGCTATGACATGATCCGCGACTGGCTGATGCGGGAATTCGGCCATCGCGACATCCCCGTCGAGACGCCGCTGGGCACGGCGCACCTGCGGGTGCAGGAGATCTTCCTCTATCCCAGCGCCCCCGCCATCGCCCTGGCGGTGCGCTTCAGCGCGGACCTGCCAGGCCTCTGGCCCGACACAACGGGACGGGTGGTCTTCTCGGCGCGCCCGGTGCTGAGCCGGGGCGGCACGCGGATCGGGCTGGAGGACCTGCGCTTCGCCCGCAGCCTGGACAGCACGGTCTGGTCGCTGGCCACGCTGATCTTCGAGCGGCAACTGCGCGAACGAATCAGCGAGATCGCCGTCTATGACCTGAAGGACGTGACGGACGGTGCCATGGCCGAACTGCGCCGCCGCCTCTCGGACCCTGCCTTCACCGGCGGGCTGCGCGTGACCCTGACGAAGCCCAGCCTGCGCCTGGAACAGGTGGTGCCGGAAAACGACGCCCTGACCGTCCTGGGCACCGCCGAAGCCGGCGTGGAGGCCGAGGTGACAGACCTGCCGGTGCCATGACCGCCGGGGCCGTGTTTCACGTTTGACGCCGCGTTGTCCCGGAGGAAAGGCGCTGCCTTTCCCCCGGACCCCCTATCCGCCAGGACCCTGCGGGCCCTGGACCCGATGAGTTGGTGCTCGCTGACGCCGGATCGCGCCGGAGAGCCTGGCTCTCCGGCGGACTGCCGGTGCCATGAGAGCGGACACGGTGTCTTTCTTTTCGGGAGCCCCGCCTTTCCACCTGCTCCCGGGGATCAGGCCGCAGGCTGACGGCCACCACGCAGAGCCAGCTCAGGCCCGGGGTCCGGGGACCGGCTTCGGTCCCCGGCGGAGAGGGGGTCCGGGGTGAGAGGCGGAGCCTCTCCCCCGGCGGCCAGCCACAGGGCGCGGCGCCCGATCAGACTGGCCGGCGGGCGCGCAGGGCGGCGGCGAGGGTGCCATCGTCGAGCACGTCCAGGGCGCCCCCCATGGGAACGCCCTGGGCGAGGCGCGTGACCTGCACCGGCAGGTCATGCAGCCGGTCGTGCAGGTAATGGCCGGTGGTGGCGCCTTCCACCGTGGCGGGGAGGGCGAGGATCACCTCGCGGATGCCCTCCTCCGCCACGCGACGCACCAGGGGCTGGATGCGCAGATCCTCCGGCCCCACCCCGCCGAGCGGCGACAGCACGCCGCCCAGCACGTGGTAGAGGCCGCGATGCGCCCCGGCCCGTTCCAGTGCCCAGAGATCGGCCACGCCCTCCACCACGCAGACCAGCCCACGCTCGCGGTGCGGGTCGCGGCAGACATGGCAGGGGGATGCGGTATCGAGATTGCCGCAGACCTCGCAGGGCCGCACCGCCTCGGCGGCGATCCGCAGCCCGTCGGCGAGGGGCAGCATCAGCCGTTGCGGGTCCTGCAGCATCTTCAGCACGGCCCGCCGTGCCGAGCGCCGGCCATAGCCGGGCAGGCGCGACAGCAGGCCGACAAGCTGTTCGACGGGGTCGTTGGGATGGTTCATTCCATGCTCCGCGCCGCACCTTCCGCACCGCCGCGGGGCGCGAACCGGGCCTGGCCGCTACCCGGAACATATAGGGATCGGCAGGCGTTTCCGCGAGGGTGCCGCCGTGCTGTCCCCGCCCCGCGCCGGGTCGGCGGGAGGTCTGCCACCGGCACTACCGGCCGGATGCCGGCGCCATGGGGCGGCTTCCGGGTCGTTCCCCGGGGCCGCCGCCCCGCGGGGGATCGCGCCTACGAGGTCCCGGCGGCCGGGCACGGTTCAGAACGGCAGCTTGAAGCCGCCCGGCAGGCCGCCGCCCATGCCGGGGATGTTCAGCCCGGCGGTGGCCTTCTGCATCTCCTCGGCCATCATCGCCTCCACCTTCGCCTTGGCATCGGCATGGGCGGCGATCAGCAGGTCCTCCAGCACCTCGCGCTCCTCCGCCGACATCAGGGAGGGGTCGATGGCCACGCTCTTGAGGTCGCCCTTGCCGGAAAGCGAGACCTTCACCATGCCCGCGCCCGACTGGCCCTCGACCACCTGGGCCTCCAGCTTGGCCTGCATCTCTTGCATCTTCGACTGCATCTGCTGGGCCTGCTTGAGCATGTTGGTCAGGTTCTTCATGCACGGATGTCCTGGCTGAAGGTTGTCGGGACGCGCCGGAAGCCGCCGCGCCGAGGAGTATCTCCCCCGGTATCTAGGGCAGGGGTGGCCCTGCGTCACCGGCCCGCCCGGTTTCCGGTCCCTTATTCCGGGCGGCGATCCGCATCATGGTCCGGCGCTCTTGGCAGTCCCGGCCACGGGGATGAAGCTGACCGCCGGATTCCGGAGGGGGCGGCATGATCGACATCGAGAGGGTCCGGGCGGAAACGCCGGCCACCGCCCGGCGGGCCTATCTGCACAATGCCGGGGCCGCCCTGATGCCCGCGCCGGTGGTCGAGGCGGTCAAGGCGCATCTGGACCTGGAGGCGGAGATCGGCGGCTATGCCGCCGCGGCGCAGGAGGCTGAAAGGCTGGAAGGGGTCTACCGCTCCGTGGCGCGGCTGCTGAACGCGGCGCCCGGGGAGATCGCCCTCACCGAGAATGCCACCGTGGCCTGGCAGATGGCCTTCTACAGCCTGCCCCTCGGCCCGGGGGACCGCATCCTGACCGCCGAGGCGGAGTATGCGGCGAACTACGTTGCCTTCCTGCAGGTGGCGCGCCGTACCGGCGCGGTGGTGGAGGTAGTGCCGAGCGACACGGCGGGGGAGCTCGACCTCGCGGCGCTGGAACGGATGATCGACGGCCGTACGAAGCTGATCGCCGTCACCTGGGTGCCGACCAATGGCGGGCTGACCAACCCGGCCGCCGCCATCGGGCGGATCGCCCGGATGCATGGCATCCCCTATCTTCTGGATGCCTGCCAGGCGGTGGGGCAGATGCCGGTGGATGTGCGGGCCCTCGGCTGCGACATGCTCTCCGCCACCGGCCGGAAATTCCTGCGCGGGCCGCGCGGCACCGGCTTCCTCTATGTGCGGCAGGAACTGCTGGAGCGGCTGGAGCCGGTGGTGATCGACCATTTCGCCGCGCCCTGGGTCAGCCGGGGCGAGTACCGGTTGCGCGGGGACGCCCGCCGCTTCGAGACCTGGGAAAACAACTACGCCGCCCGCGCCGGGCTGGGGGTGGCGGTGGATTACGCGCTGGAACTGGGGCTGGAGGCAATCGGGACGCGCTGCCACGCTCTGGCCACCCGGCTGCGGGAGGGGCTGCGCGCGATCCCCGGCGCCACGCTCCGCGACCTGGGGCGGAACCCCTCGGCCATCGTCAGCTTCACGCTGGAAGGGCATGAGGCGCGTGCGGTGGTGGCCAGCGCCGGGGCGGCGGGGATCACCATCGGGGCCTCGGACCCCGCCAGCACGCGCATCGATGCCGAGCGGCGCGGTCTGCCCGGCCTGATCCGGGCCTCCCCGCACTACTACAACACCGAGGCGGAGATCGACCGGCTGCTGGCGCATTGCCGCGGGCTGGCGCGGGGCTGAGGCCGCCCCCGAAACGCGCGCTTCCGCGGCCCGGCATCGCGCGCCGGACAGGGCCCGGCCCGCCGTGATCGCCGGGGATGGGCGCCTAGCCCTGGCTTGCCCCGCGGCACCCGGCCGCGCCATGCTGCTCCCCAGGGGTGCGGAACGATCCCTGGAGGAAACAAGACAATGCGCCTTGCCGTGCTCTGCGGCGGCCTCGCCATGGGTTTCATGGGCGGGTTGCTTTCGGGTCCCATCCTGTCCCGGCTCGCTCCGCCCACCGGCGCGCAGACGGCGGCGCCGGAGCTGGTGCCGCGCATCGTCAGCCTGACCGGGCTGACCGAGGACGAGATCGGCCCGCTGGTCAACGGCACCGACCTGCGCTCCCGCACCCTGGTCGCCACGGAGCAGGGCACGGTGGCGGTGCAGAGCGGCAACGTGTTCAAGCATTTCCATGCGGACGCCAACGAGATCCAGCTGGTCCTGGCCGGCAGCGGCTCCTTCTGGCTGGGCGACCGGCAGGTCCAGGTGAAGCCGGGGGACCTCGTCATCATCCCCAAGGGCACGGTCCATGCCGGGTCCCAGGCCAGCGAGGGGCGCTTCCGGGTCCTGGCGATCAAGCTGCCGCCGCAGCGGCCGGACGACACCCACCGCGTGCCGTAGCGGCCCGACGGGGCGCCACCACAGGTGCGCGCACATTTCGCCATCGGGGTGGATGGCAGCTTCGACATCGAGGTGGCGAGCCTCAGCCTGCAGGCCACGATCTGACCTTCGCGAAGGCCCGCCCGGCGCGGTGGGCTATCGCATCGCCAGCCCGCCATCGACGGCGTACTGGCCGCCGGTGACGAAACCGGCCTCCTCCGACAGCAGGAAGAGGGCCACGGCCGCCGCTTCCTCGTCACGGCCCATGCGGGAAAGAGCCAGCCGTCCCAGCACCCCCGCCTCGAAGTCCCGCCGGAAGGAATCCGCCATGAAGTCACGGAAATTCGTGTCGATGGGCCCTGGCACGAGCGTGTTGACGCGGATGCCGCGCGGGCCGAGCGCGGTGGCCCAGCAGCGGGCCAGGGACAGCATGGCGCCCTTGCTCGCGGCATAGACGCTGGCCATGGCCGAACCCTCATAGGCCGCGGTGGAGCCGGTGAGCAGCACGGCGCCGCACGGTCGCAGCAGGCTGGACAAACAGGCCATCTGCAGCACCGGGCCACGCAGGTTCGCCTGCATCATGGCATCGAAAAATTCGGCATCGACCGCCTCGATTGCGCAGACGGCGGCATAACCCGCGTTGAGCCACGCCCCGTCGAGGCCGCCACCCGAGGCGACCGCCTCGGCGAGTTCCCGTGCCACGCCGGGATCGGCCGCGTCGTTCCGCAGTACCAGCGCGGCCTCCGGCAGGGCCTGGCGCAGCGCCGCCAGGCGATCCGGGTCTCGCCCCGTCGCGATGACCTGGCCGCCTTCCGCGGCGATGCGTAGCGCCCCGGCCCGGCCGATGCCGCTGGTCGCGCCCGTGACCAGGATGCGCTTTCCGGAAAACCGGCTCATGGCGGAACCTCCTCCTGCTTCGCTGCCCGGAAGCTAGGCATCGGCGGACACCGGGATAATCCGCTATGTTCCGAGCGTAGTCTGTGGTGGATCGGGCATAATGCGGGGCAGCGACTTCACCGAGCTGAAGGCCTTCGCCACCGTCGTCGAGCATGGCAGCTTCGCCCGGGCGGCCGCGCATCTCGGCATCACCCCCTCCACCCTCAGTGCCATCCTCCGCAAGCTGGAGGAGCGGCTCGGCACGCGCCTGCTCCACCGCACGACGCGCAGCCTCGCCCCCAGCGAAGCGGGCGAGCGCCTGCTCCGCCGCCTGCGCCCGGCGCTGGAGGCGCTGGAGGCGGCGGAGCAGGACGCGCGGGGAAACGCGGCGGAGCCCGCCGGCCTGCTGCGCCTCAACGCCTCCCGCATCTCCGCCGTGCACTATCTGGCGCCACTGCTGGGTGGTTTCCTGACGGCCCATCCGGCGATCCGCGTCGAGATCACCATCGAGGACCGGCTGGTGGATATCGTGGCGGGCCGTTTCGACGCCGGCATCCGCCTGGGCGAGAAACTGCACCGGGACATGGTCGCGGTGAAGCTCGGCGGCGAACTGGTGATGAAGGTGGTGGCAGCACCCGGCTATCTCGCACGCCATGGGCGGCCCGGGCACCCGCGCGACCTGGCCCGCCATGCCTGCCTCGCCTACCGCAATCCGAGCGACGGCAGCCCCTATCGCTGGGAGTTCGAGCGCGGTGCGGAACGCCTGGAGGTCGCGGTGGAGGGGCCGCTCATCGTGGACGAGCCCGCCATGCTGCCGGAGATCGCCTGCGCCGGGGCGGGAATCGCCTATCAGTTCGCGCACCAGGTCGATGCGATGATCGCCGCGGGGCGGCTGGTGCAGCTCCTGCCGGAATGGACGCCGCCCTTTCCCGGATTCTATGTCTATTATCCGAGCGCCCGCCAGATGGCCCCGCCGCTGCGCACTTTCCTCGACCATCTCTCCCGCACGCGGATAGGCTGACGGCAACCCTGGTGGAGAAAAGACTTATGTCTGAAACCCCGGTCGAGATGGTGATTGAGCAGCGCCGGCGCGACCTGGGCGGCGGGATCGAGGTCGGGCGTATCCTGCCCTTCGCGAAGCGCCGCATGGTCGGCCCCTTCGTCTTCTTCGACCATATGGGGCCGGTCGACCTCGCCCCTGGCATCGACCGCTCGCTCGACGTGCGGCCACACCCGCATATCGGCCTTTCCACCGTGACCTATCTCTTCTCGGGCGAGATCATGCACCGCGACAGCATCGGCTCGAAGCAGCCGATCCGCCCGAACGAGGTGAACTGGATGACGGCGGGGCGCGGCATCACGCACAGCGAGCGCTTCGAGAAGGCGCGCGCCGAGGGCGACCGCCTGCACGGCATCCAGGCCTGGGTCGCGCTGCCCACCGGCGCCGAGGAGGCCGACCCCGCCTTCTCCCACCATGCCGGCGCCGACCTGCCGCAATGGAGCGAGGGCGGCGTGCACGGCCAGGTCATCGCCGGCAGCGCCTATGGCCTGACCGCCGTGGCGCGCACGCATTCGCCGCTCTTCTACGTGCATCTCGGGCTGGAGGCCGGGGCGCGGGCGGAGATCCCGGCGGGCTTCGCCGAACGCGCGCTCTACGTGGCCACGGGCGCGGTGGAGATGGGCGGCGTGCAGTATGGGCCGGGACGGATGCTGGTGCTGGGCCAGGGCCAATCCTCGCTCCGCGCCATCGGCGAGGCGACCGTGATGATCCTGGGCGGCGAGCCGGTCGGGCCGCGCTTCCTCTACTGGAACTTCGTCTCCTCCTCGAAGGAGCGGCTGGCCCAGGCGGCGGCGGATTGGCGCGCCGGGCGCATGAAGCTGCCCGATGCGGACGACCGGGAGTTCATCCCTCTGCCCGAGGGACCGATGCCCTCAGCGCCCGCCATGTCCTGAGGCGCCGGGCCGCGCCGGAGAGCATGGCTCTCCGGCGCGGTCCGGCGCCAGGGAGTGCCAACTCACCGGGTCCAGGGCGCGAAGCGTCCTGGCGGATAGGGGGTCCGGGGCGAAAGGCGGAGCCTTTCCCCCGGGGGACGGCACAACGCCGGACCCGCCGTCCGGATCAGTCGAGATCGTCCATCCCGGCGGGCTCGGCATCCGGCGGAGCGAATTCGCGGTCGTCGCCTTCCTCCATCCCGGCGGTGCCGAAGGCCGCTTCCTCGGCGGCGGCGGGGGGCAAGCCGTATTCATCCAGGGTGTTGTCCCGCACATCGGCGATCTCCGCACCCGGGAAGGCGGCCAGCACGGCCTGCACCAGCGGGTGGCTCTCGGCCAGTTCGCGGGCCTGTGCGGCGACGGCCTTGCCCTGCTCGGCCAGGGTCGGCTCGCCCCCGGCATTGGAGAGCACCACGGTCCAGCGCCGGCCCGTCACCTCGCTCAGCAGGGCGGTGAGCTGGGCGGCGAGGTCGCGCGGGGCCTGCGGGAGCGGGTTCAGTTCCAACCGGCCACGCCCGAAGGAGACGAGGCGGACGCTGTGCACCAGATGGGCATGCAGCATCGGCTTGCGGCCCGAGGCCAGGGCCACGACCTCGCGGAAGGAACCGGGCTGCGGCGCGGGCGCCGCCTCGGCATAGGCCACTGCCCCGCCGCCACCGGCGGCCATCACGGAGCCTCCGCCACCGGCCACCATCGAACCGCCGCCATGGGTGGGCATCGCCGGACCGCCGCCAGCCATGCGGGCACCACTGTTTCCGCCACCCCCCATCCCGCCCCCTTGCGGAGCCGGGACGCTGCCGCCTTCCTGGAGGCGGCGCAGGATCTCGCCCGGCGTCGGCATCTCCGCCACGTGGGCGAGGCGGATCAGCACCATCTCCGCCGCCGCGCGGCGGTCGGGGGCGAGGGCGATCTCCTCCAGCCCCTTCAGCAGCATCTGCCAGGCGCGGCCCAGCACGGGAATGGAGAGCCGGTCCGCCAGGGCGGCGCCGCGGCCCCGAAGCTCCTCCGGCAAAGTGGGATCGTTGCGCAGCGCGGGCACGGAGCGCAGGCGGGTGATCTGGTGCACCAGCTCGGCGAGGTCGGAAAGCAGCACGCCCGGGTCGGCGCCGACCTCATGTGCCCGGTCCATGGTGGACAGCATGGCGGCGACGTCGCCGCGCATGGCGGCCTCCATCACGTCCAGCACCAGGGCGCGGTCGGCCAGCCCCAGCATGTCGCGCACCGCCTGGGCGGTGACGCTGCCGCCGTCCTCGGACAGGGCGATGGCCTGGTCCAACAGCGAGAGCCCGTCGCGGGCCGAGCCGTCGGCGGCACGGGCGATCATGGCCAGCGCCTCGGGCTCCAGCCGTGCGCCTTCCTTCTCCGCGATGCGGGAGAAGAGGCCAGCCAGCTCCGCCTGCGACATGCGGCGCAGGTGGAAGGTCTGGCAGCGCGACAGGATCGTGGCCGGAACCTTGCGCAGCTCCGTGGTGGCGAAGATGAAGCGTACCCCAGGCGGCGGCTCCTCCAGCGTCTTCAGCAGCGCGTTGAAGGCCGGCCCGGAGAGCATGTGCACCTCGTCCAGGATGAAGACCTTGCAGCGGCCCTGGACGGGGCGGAATCGCACCTGCTCCCGCAGTTCCCGCACATTGTCCACGCCGTTGTTGGAGGCCGCGTCCAGCTCCATCACGTCCGGGTGCCGGTCGGCCAGGATGGCGCGGCAATCGGGGCAGACGCCGCAGGGCTCCACGGTCGGGCCGCCCTGGCCATCCGGCCCGGTGCAGTTCAGCGCGCGGGCGATGATGCGGGCGGTGGTGGTCTTTCCCACGCCCCGGATGCCGGTGAGCATGAAGGCATGGGCGATGCGGTTCTGCGCGAAGGCGTTGCGCAGGGTACGGACCATGGCGTCCTGGCCGACCAGGTCCGCGAAGCTGGTGGGCCGGTACTTCCGGGCCAGCACGCGATAGGGCTGGGCTGGTGCCTCCGCGGGGGTCCCCACGAGCGCCTGGGCGGAGGCCGGCGGGGGCAGGGGGGCGGGCGCCGGGGAGGATGGGGCATCCCCGAAGAGGCCGGGGCCCTCGGCGGGCGGCTCGGGGATCTCGTTCTCGGTCGAGGGAAGGTCGCTGGGCATCCGGTCCCGGGGAAAGGGCGTCGTGGACGACAGGTGGGGCGACTACGGAACCGGCGGGGGAAGGCGGTCCTGCTCGGGGTGGAAGACCGACACACGACCCGGGCGGAAACTCGTTGCGGCTGCTTCCTTCCGGACCTGACCGGGTTGGCGAGGCGCCCGTCCGCGGCCGGCCTTCCGAGGCGACATATGGCGGTTCCGCGGGTGGATGGCAACCGGGGGCCGGCCGGGCCAGCCCCGGGGGGACGGGTCAACCGAGGCGGGACAGCACCTCCGCCAGTGTGGGCGCGCCCAGGCGTCCGCCGGGGCGCTCGCATTTGATCGCCGCGGCGGCATGGGCGAAGCGCACCCGCTCCCCGGTGTCGAGGCCGCGCACCAGCCCATGGACATAGGCCCCGTGCCAGATGTCGCCTGCGTTCAGCGTGTCCACCGCCCGGATCGGCTCCACCGGAAAGGACCAGAGCGAATCCGGCACCGCGCGCTCCCAGACCAGGGCGCCCCGCGCCCCGAGCGTGACGCCGATGACCACGGCCCCGGGCAGTTCCGCGACGAGGCCACGCAGCGCCTCGGTGGGCGGGCGGCCGCTGGACAGGGCATCGAGTGCGACTTCAGACAGGAGCACATGGTCGGCCAGTGGCATCAGGCGGTGCAGGATTTCCGGCGGCGCGAGGTCCGCGTCCAGCACCGTGGGCACGCCGATGCTCCGGGCATGGCGCATCGCCACCTCCCCGGCATCGGGCCAGCGCACATCCACCAGCACGGCTCCGGCCCCTTCCAGCCGTTCCAGCGGCAGGGCCACTGGCGCGGCATAGAGGCACGGGTCGAAATAGGGCACCACCAGCCGCTCGCCCGCCGGGTCCACCAGGATGGCCGAGACCGGCGTGCGGGCCCCCTCCCGTTGGAGCAGGTGCCCGACATCGATGCCGTCCGCCGCCAGGTTGTCGAGGCAGGCCTGCCCGTTGGCATCCCGCCCCACCAGGGACCAGAGCTCCACCGGATGGCCGAGCCGGGCGATCGCGGCCGCCGCGCTGACCGCCATGCCGGAGGCGATCTGCTGCATCCCGCGCGGCAGGAGCTTCACGCCGCGGCCGGGGATCTCATCGACGAGGAAGCTCGTCTCCCACAGCACGCCGCCGATGCAGATGACGCGTCCGTCGCCGGCCACCTTCGTTTCCCCGCCGTTTCCCGCCGCCCCTGTCAAGCGGCGTCTTCCTCGTAGTGGTAGCGGAAGTCGCAATGCGAGGCGCCGCCCATGATGGTCTGCGTCCGCTCCATCTTCAGCTTCGGGTCATAGCCCTCGCAGAAGGCGCCGTCGCGCTGGCAGGAGAGCAGGTGCCCGATCTCGCCCAGGCCCATCGCCCTGTACATCTCGGCATAGCGGCAGCGGGTGACGTTGAAGGCGAAATGCGTCGCGTCGCGGCCCACCGTCTCGATCTCCAGCGCCCCGCCGGCGGTCCAGTGGCGCTGGATGTCCACGAAGCTCTGCAGGCTGGTGCCGCCGGGGGTGGAGGCCGCGAATCCGGCGGCCTGGGCGATGGCGGAGCGGCGGACGGATTCGGCGATCAGCTCCTGCGCCGCCTCCCGCCCCAGCTTCGCCTTCAGCGTCTCGTAGACCTCCTTCAGCAGCTCCGCCTCGATGCGGCGGCGCTCGATGATCGGGGTGACGGCTTGGTCCTCTGGCATCGGAAACTCCTCGGAGCACGTTCCGCCGGGCGGTGCGTGCCCGCTTGTTGTCTGCGCCGCGGATGCACGCTCCGCGGCGGTCCGCTCAGCCGCGGCGGAGACGTTGCTCCGGCGGCACGAAATAGGGCGTCGGGGCCAGTTCCGGCTCCTCGAACGCGACCACGGCATCGTAGTGCCGCCCGACCTCCTCGGCGAAGAGCGCCTGCCCGATCTCCCGCGCCAGGGTTGTGCAGCCGGTGCCCACGGCCGGGATGTCGCCGGACAGGATGCCGTGGCTCGACGCGGCGGCCGGCCCCAGCAGCCGCAACCGCGCCAGGGCACCGGCGAGCAGCGAGGCGGGGTCGCGCGGCGTCAGCTCGAAGCCCTCGCCAAGATAGGGCGCACGGGCCAGCTCCGGATAGCGCGCGGCCTCTTCCGGCGCGACGCGGTCGCCCCAGAGCTGCATCGCGTCGCGGAAGGCGGCGAGTTCCGGCATGCGCGCCGGATCGACCGTGAAGCCGGTGCCGAAGATCACCGCGTCGAAGCGCTGCGGCCCTTCCGCCGTGGTCACGGTCACGCCCTCCGCATCCGCCGCCACGTCGCGCCAGCGTGCGTTGAAGACGAGCCGGAACCCCGGATGCCGCTCGCAGCGGAGCACGGATTCATGCGGCGGCGGCGAGGCCTCGCCGGCGGTGTAGGTCAGGAAGCGCCAGCGCGTCGCATCGTCCAGCCGCCCGAAGCCGCGCAGGAAGCCGGAAAAGACCATGCCGCGCGTCTTGTTCACCTGCGGCAGGAAGGCGCGGCGGGCGAACATGGTCACCTTGGCGGCGCCGGCCTCCAGCGCCGTGCCGGCATTGTCGAAGGCCGAGGCATTGGCGCCCAGCACGGCGATCCGCCTGCCCCGGAAGCGGCCGAAATCGACGACGGGGTCCACCGAGTGGAAGACCCGTCCGGTGGCCCGTGCCGCCGCGTCCAGCCCACGGGGGAGGGAAGGGAAGGGGGGAATGTTCGGCCCGCCCACGCCCTCCCGCCCGCCGGCCAGCACGACCTGCCGGCAGAGCAGGCTTTCCTCCCCCTGCGGGCCGCGCAGTCCGGCGCGGAGCAGTCCTTCCGCCACCGGCTCCAGCGCAACGAGGGCGGTCTCGTTCTCGACCGGGATCGCCGCCGCGTCGCGCACCCAGAGGAGATAGGCGAGCCAGTCCAGCCGGTGGATCTTGTACAGCCTCTCCCAGCCCTCGGCGCCGTGCTGCGCCTCCCACCAGGCGCGGAAGGTGAGGGAAGGGATGCCCAGGTCCGGCCCGGTCAGGTGCTTGGGCGAGCGCAGGGTCGGCATGCGGGCATAGGTGCCCCAGGGGCCTTCCTCGCCACGCCGGGCACGGTCGATGACCCGGATGTTGCGGATGCCGTCGCGGATCAGCGCGAAGCCCGCGGTCTGCCCGAACATGCCGCCCCCCACCACCAGCACGTCCAGCACGGGGGTGCCGTCGGCGGCCGGGATGCCGAGCGGCCAGTTGGCCGGCGGGTGGTTCAGCCGGACGAGGTCGCGCCGGACCTCCGCCTCCAGCGCCGCGAGGCCGCTCATGCGATTTCCTCCGGGACCGGGGCAAGGTCGCCCGGCGGCGTCCAGCCGCGCCCCGGCACCGAAGCCAGGAGCGACTTCGTGTAGTCGTGCTGCGGATCGCCGAAGACCTGCACCGCCGTGCCCTCCTCCACCACGCGGCCCCGGTGCATCACCGCGATGCGGTCGCAGATCTGTGCCGCGACGCGCAGGTCGTGAGTGATGAACAGCACCGAAAGGCCCAGCCTCCGCCGCAGATCGGCCAGCAGGCGCAGCACCTGCGCCTGCACCGAGACGTCGAGGGCCGAGACCGCCTCGTCCGCCACCAGCACCTCGGGGCGCAGGGCCAAGGCCCGGGCCAGGCCGATGCGCTGGCGCTGCCCGCCGGAGAATTCATGCGGGAAGCGGTCCATGGCATCGGGGCGCAGCCCGACCAGCTCGAACAGGTCGCGGGCATGGGCCATGGCCTCCGCGCGCGGCGTGCCATGCACCATCGGCCCCTGCGCCACCAGCTCCCCCACCCGGCGGCGCGGGTTAAGCGAGGCGAAGGGGTCCTGGAACACCATCTGGATGCGCTTCGTTTCCGCCCGCATCTCGCGCGCCGAGAGCTTCGCGAGATCGGTGCCGCCCAGCCGGATGCTGCCCTCGTCCGGGTCCAGCAGCCGCACCACGCAGCGCGCCAGGGTGGACTTGCCGGAGCCGCTCTCCCCCACGATGCCCAGCGTGCCGCCCTTGGGCAGGCTGACGCTGACATCGTCCAGCGCCTTCACGATGCGCCGGCTGCGGCGGAACAGCCCGGCCTTGCCATAGGTCTTGCTCACCCCCCGCACCATCAGCGCCGGCCCGGCGCGCAGCGGGGGTCCCTCCGGCGCGGCGGGACGCAGCGGCGGCACGGCGGCGATCAGGGCGCGGGTATAGGGGTGCTCCGGCCGGTTCAGGATGTCCCCGGCCTCGCCCTGCTCCACCACCACGCCGTGCCGCATCACCGCGATCCTGTCGGCGATCTCCGCCACCACGCCGAAGTCGTGGGTGATGAACAGCACCGCCGTGCCGTGCTTCGCCTGCAGGTCGCGGATCAGCGAGAGGATCTGCGCCTGGGTGGTGACGTCGAGCGCCGTGGTCGGCTCGTCGGCGATCAGCACCTCCGGCTCCAGCGCCAGGGCCATGGCGATCATGGCGCGCTGCCGCTGCCCGCCCGACAGCTCGTGCGGATAGGCCCGCAGCGCCCGGCGCGGATCGGGAATCCGCACCTCCTCCAGCAGGGCGAGCACCCGGCGCTCGATCTCCGCGCCATCGAGGTCCGTATGGATGCGGAAGCTCTCGCCGATCTGGTCGCCGATGCTGCGCAGCGGGTTCAGCGCCGTCATCGGCTCCTGGAAGATCATGGCGATGCGCGCCCCGCGCAGGCGCCGCATCTCCGCCTCGGACTTCGCCAGCAGGTCCTCGCCCGCCAGCAGCACCTGCCCGGCGGCGACGCGCACGCCCTCGGGCAGCAGGCGCATCACCGCGCTGGCGGTCATGGACTTGCCGGAACCGCTCTCGCCCACGACGCAGAGGATCTTCCCCCGCTCCAGCGTCAGGGTCACGTCCTGGAGGGCATAGGGGCGGTCGGCGCCGGGCGGCAGGGCGACGGAAAGGTCGCGGATCTCCAGGCAGTCCATCAGCCCCGCCCCTTCAGCCGGGGGTTCAGCGCGTCGTTCAGCCCCTGTCCCACCAGGGAGACGGCCAGCACCGCCACCAGGATCGCCAGGCCCGGGATGGCCGAGACATACCACTGCGCCCGCAGCACGCCCTTGCCCGCGCCGATCAGGTTGCCCCAGGAGGCGATGTTCGGGTCGGACAGGTTGAGGAAGGCCAGCGCGCTTTCCAGCAGGATCGCGGTCGCCATCACCACCCCGGCATAGACGATGACCGGGGGCAGGGCATTGGGCAGGATCTCGCGGAAGATGATGCGCAGGTTGCCCATGCCCAGCACGCGGCAGGCCTGGACGAATTCCCGCTGCCGCAGGCTCAGGAACTCCGCCCGCGTCAGCCGCGCCGTGGCGGGCCAGGAGACGAGGCCGATCGCCAGCGTGACCGTCACGATGTCGGAGCCGAAGACCGCCACCAGCACCAGCAGCAGCAGGAAGTTCGGCAGGGTCTGGAAGGCCTCCGTGACGCGCATCAGCGCATCGTCCACCCAGCCGCCGTAATAGCCCGACAGCGCCCCGACCACGATGCCGATGGCGATCGAGATCAGCGTCGCCACGATGCCGATCAGCAGCGAGACGCGGGCGCCGTAGAGGATCTGCGCCGCGATGTCGCGGCCCGAGGGGTCGGTGCCCAGCGGGAAGCGGGGATTGGCGCCGGGCCATTGCAGCGGCCGCCCGGCCAGGCGCAGCGGATCGTCCGGATAGAGCAGCGGCGCGGCAAGGGCGGCCGCCACCACCAGGAGCAGCAGCAGCAGGCCGATCACCGCCGGCGGGCTGCGGAGATAGCGTCGGAAAGCGTCCATGGCCTCGTTCAGCGGTCGGCGGCGATGCGCGGGTCGAGCTTCGCGTAGAGCAGGTCCACGCAGAAATTCACCACGATCACCAGCAGGGCGGAGGTGAAGACGATGCCGAGCAGCATGTTCAGGTCCCGCTGCACCACCGCGTCATAGGCGAGGCGCCCAAGGCCGGGCAGGGCGAAGACGCTCTCCACCACCACCGAGCCGCCCAGCATCGTGCCGGCCTGCAGCCCCACCAGCGTGATCATCGGCAGCAGCGCGTTGCGCAGCGCGTGGCGCACCACCACGCCGGTCTCGCCCAGCCCCTTGGCGCGGGCAGTGCGGATGAAGTCCTGCGTCATCACCTCCAGCATCGCGGCACGCATGATGCGGAGATAGGTGGCGAGGAAGATCAGGGCCAGCGTCGCGGTGGGCAGGACGAGGTGCCAGGCGATGTCGAGCGCGCGGGTCAGGCCGGTATGGCCCGCCCCGATCTCCTCGAACCCCCCGGCCGGAAGCCAGCCGAGATTGACCGCGAAGAGCACGATGCCCATCAGCCCGAACCAGAAGGAGGGCGTGGCGTAGAAGACCAGCCCCAGGGTCGAGATCAGCGTATCCGGCCAGCGGTTCACCCGCCGCGCCGCCAGCACGCCCAGCGCCGTGCCGGTGGCGAAGGAGAAGCAGAGCGCGGAGCCCATCAGCAGCAGCGTGACCGGCAGGCGCTCCCCGATCACCCGCACCACCGGCTGTCCGTAGATGGCGGAGAAGCCCAGGTCGAAGCTCAGGAGCCGCATCAGGTAGCGGCCGAGCTGCACCGCCACCGGGGCGTCCAGCCCGTAGAACTGGCGGAGCTGTTCCATCTGCACCGGGTCGCCGCCACCCATCTGCGCCATCAGCGCATCGACCGTGTCGCCGGGGGCGAGCTGGAGCAGCAGGAAGAGGCCGACCAGGATGATCAGCAGGGTCGGCAGGCTGGCCAGCAGCCGCCGCCCCGCGAGCGCCAGGACCCGCACCGGATCAGCCGGCGGCGAGCCAGGTGTCGTGCCAGTCGCCGGAGCCCCAGCGTGGGTAGTTCATGCCGTTCCGCACCCGCTTGCTGGCGGCGGTCTGGAACTCCCGCTCGGTGATCATCCAGATCGGCAGCGCCTCGTTGATCTCCTTTGTCCACTCGGCATAGAGCGCCTTGCGCTTCGCCGGGTCGAGCTCCGCGGCGGCGCGGTCGGTGAGCTCGTCGATCTTCTCCGACTTCCAGTCCCACTGGTTGGTCCAGGGTGCGCCCTTCGGGCTGCCGGAGCGGTACCAGACGGTGGTGGAGACCGCCGGGTCGCCGCGATACTGGTGCCAGCCGGTGGCCAGGTCGAAGTTCCAGTCGCGGTAGACAGCCGAAAGGGCGCCGGCGATGTCGAGGTTCACGATCTCCACCCGGATGCCCACGGCCTGCAGCGACTGCTGGACATAGGTGGCGAGCAGCGGCACGTCCTCGCCGTTCTGGATGGGCACGAGGCGCAGGGTGAAGCGCACCCCGCCGGCGCCGCGCCTGTACCCGGCCTCGTCCAGCAGCGCCTCGGCCTTCTTCTTGTCGAAGGCATAGGGGAACTTCACGTCCGCCGGGTAGAAGGCGGTGGAGGAGGAGGGGATGGGGCCGTTGGCGGGGCGGCCCTGGCCGTAGAGGAAGTTCTCGATGAAGAAGGGCACGTCGATGGCATGTGCGATGGCCCGGCGCACCCGGACATCCGACAGCTCCTTGCGCCGGTGGTTGAATTCCAGCGTGTTGTTGAAGGCATTCGCTTCCGTGCCCCGCGTGGTCACGGTGAAGCGGTCGTCCTTCGCCAGCCGGTCGAGATCGGCCATCGGCAGCCCGTTATAGGCCGAGACCTGAATCTGCCCCGATTCCAGTGCCGCCGAGGCCGCCGAGCGGTCGTTGATGAAGCGCCAGACGATGCGGTCGAGATAGGGGAAGCCCTGGCGCCAGTAGTCCGGGTTGCGCTCGGCGATCACGTACTGGCCGCGCTCGTACTGCACGAACCGGAAGGGGCCGGTGCCGACCGGGGCGGTGTTGGCCGGGTTCTCCAGCACATTGGTGCCGGCGAAAAGGTGCTTCGGCACCACGTAGCCGAGGTCGCAGAGCGCGCGCAGCAGCAGGTTCAGCGGCATGGGCTGGGAATAGCGGAAGACGGCGGTGCGCTCGTCCGGCGTGTCCACCGCGGTCAGGTATTGCTGCAACTGGGTGGAGTAGTTGAGCTGGGTCTTCCACAGCTCCATCGCGTTGTACTGCACGTCGGCCGAGGTGAAGGGCTTGCCGTCATGCCACTTCACGCCCTCGCGCAGCCGGAAGGTGATGGTCTTGCCGTCCGGCGCCGCCTCCCAGCCCGTGGCGAGCACGCCGACAGGCTTGCCCCCGGCATCGAGGTCCACCAGGGATTCGATCATCTTGCTGGTGATGATATAGACGCCGGTGGAGGCGCGCAGGGCCGGGTTCAGGATGCGCTGCTCGCCCGCCAGATGCGCCGTGAGCACCCCGCCCCGGGTGACGTCGCCCGCCGCGCCCTGGGCCAGGGCGCGACGCCCGAGGAGCGTGCCGGCGGCGAGGGCAGGGGCCAGCAACAGGGCATCGCGCCGGGTCGGCTTCATGGTCGCACCTTCCGATAACAGAATCGTAAGGGCCACGATAATCCGTTTTGCCGTGCCGTAAATCACGACAAACCGGCGTTTTTTCAAAAATTATACGGTCCTGCCGCATGACGGGGACGCAGACCGGAATGAGGGGTCCCGGAACGCGCTTCCGCCCGCGGCAGGTCCCTTGCGGGAGCTCAGGGCGCGAGGGACGCGGCCGGGCGTCCGGTCGCCTCCCAGGGCAGGACGGCAGGCGGGCCTTCGTTCAGCGCGATGCGGACGGGCAGCCAGGCGGCGCCGTGGTCCACCTGACCCTCCATCACCAGGAGGACGGCCAGATAGGCCACCAGCAGCGTGCCGGTGACGGCCAGCGCCCCGAGAAGTTCGGGGAAAAGGCTTTTCCTTCGCATGGGGCATCCTCATGAGGGGGGATCACAAGGGACAGGATCAATCCGGGCCCATTACTGAAGCGTTTCATGACAGCCGCAACATAAATCCTCACGCGCAGGAGATCCGAAAGCGCTTCTTCCTCCGGTTGCACCTCCGCGCGCCGGCGGAACGGCGGCGGCCGGTTTTGCCCTTGGGTGTGCGGCGCGCGGCGTCCATAAGGGAAAAGGGGAACGAAACGCGTCCTTCTCCACCGAATCCGCCGCGGCGGCACCGAGCTTTGGGAGTTCCGGATTGGAAAACTGGCTGATCCTCCTGGTCCTGCTGCCCGGCTTGGCGGCGTTGCTCCTGCTGCTCTTCCGCCGACCCGCCGCCCTTCAGGCGGAAACCCTGATGCCCCTGGTGGAACGGCTGGGCGCGATCCAGTCCGGCGTCGGCGAGCAGCTGGCGCAACAGGCGCGTGAGGTGGAGGCGGCGCTGTCGGCCCAGAACCAGCGGCTGGCGGAGGCCCAGGCCCTGGCGGCGGAGCGGGCGAGGCTGCAGGAGGTGGCGCTGGCCGAGCGGATGGCCCAGGCGACCCGGGCCATGACCGAGAGCCTGATCGAGCAGGGGCGGCGGGTGAACGAGACGGTGGCGGCGCAGAACGAGCGCCTGAACGCCGCGCTCACCGGGCAGAGCGAGCGGGTGGCGCGGCAGCTCACCGAGCAGTTCGCCGCCACGCAGGAGACCGCCAAGGCCATCGGCGAAAGGCTGGCGGTGATCGACGCGGCGCGCGGCAATATCGAGGCGCTGGGCGCGCAGGTGACGACGCTGTCGGGCATCCTTTCCAACAAGCAGTCGCGCGGCGCCTTCGGCGAGGTTCAGCTGCGCCGGCTGGTGGAGGACCGGCTGCCGGCGGACGGCTATTCCTGGCAGCATACGCTGAGCAACCGGCACCGCGCCGACTGCCTGATCCACCTGCCGCACCCACCCGGCCCGGTGGTGGTGGACAGCAAGTTCCCGCTGGAGGGCTGGCTGACGCAGCGCGATTCCGAGGGGCGGGAGCGCGACCTCGCGGCCAAGGCCTTCGCCAGCGACATGCGCAAGCATGTCGGCGACATCGCCACCAAGTACCTGATCCCCGGCGAAACGGCGGAAGGGGCACTGCTTTTCGTGCCCTCCGAGGCGATCTATGCGGAGCTGCACGCCACCCAGGCGCCGCTGGTCGAGGAAGCGGCGCGGATGGGGGTCTATATCGTCTCGCCCTCCACCCTCTGGGCCGTGCTCGGCACGATGCGGGCGCTGATGCAGGACGTGCGCATCCGGGCCGAGGCCCGGCGCATCCAGGACGAGGTGAAGCGCATGGCCACCGAGGTCGGCCGCCTCGACACGCGGGTGGCCAAGCTCAAGAAGCATTTCTCCGACATGCAGGACGATGTGCGGATGATCGACATCACCACGGAGAAGATCGTCCGCGCCTCCGAACGCATGGCGGCGGTGGAGCTGGAGGAGGCGGCCGGCGCACCGCCCGCCGTGTCGCTGGCCGAGGCCTCCCCGGCCTCCCTGCCGCGGGCCTGAGCGCACCCCGTGCCCGCCTTGCCGGAGTAGGTCCATGCTCGATCCCTTGACCCTGGACCAGCTCCGCGTGCTGGTGGCGGTGGCGGATACGGGCAGCTTCTCGGCCGCCGCGCGCCGGCTGCAGCGCGTGCAGTCGGCGGTCAGCCAGTCCATCCAGACGCTGGAAAGCACGCTGCGCCTGACCCTCTTCGACCGGACCGGGAAGAAGCCCCACCCGACCGAGGCGGGGCGGGTGATGATCGCCGATGCGCGGCGGCTGCTCGACAGCGCGGCGGCACTGCGGGAACGGGCAGCCAGCATCGCCACGGGGCTGGAGGCGGAGCTGACCGTGGCGGTGGACCAGCTCCTGCCGCTGGACGCCATCATGTCGGCGCTGCGCGCGCTGAGGCTGGAGTTCCCGCAGCTCCAGGTCCGGCTGCTGACGGAAGGGGTCGGCGCGCCGGAACGCTATCTCCGGGACGGGCGGGCGCATCTGGCCGTCTATGCCACCGTCGTTACCGGGGTCACGGATCTGGAGCGCGAGTTCCTGACCGACGTGGCCATGGTGCCGGTGGTGAGCAGCGCCCATCCCCTGGCCGCGATGGAGGGGCCCCTGTCGCGCGACGTGCTGTCGGAGCACGTGCAGCTCGTCCTGACCGATGTTTCGGAGCAGACCGGCTGGTCGGTCGGCGTGGTCAGCCACCACGTCTGGCGCTTCGCCGACATGCACACCCGGCTGGAATTCCTGCTGGGCGGCTTCGGCTGGTGCAACATGCCGCTGCATCTGGTGAAGCCGCATCTGAGCGGCGGCGCGCTCAAGCGCCTGCATCCCAAGGAGCGGGACGGGTTCAGCGTGGCCCTTTCCGTGGTGCACCGGCGCCAGAGCCCGCCGGGCCAGGCGGGACGCTGGCTGATCGAGCATCTGCGGGAGCATCTCGGCAAGGGCGGCTGACGCCGGGCGCGGGGAGGGGGGACGGATCGCCGTCCGCGCCATCCCATGCCAGGATGGCCGCCATGGCCATCCTCGCCGAGACCACGATCCCGCGCAGCCTGGATCTCCTGGCCGTGCGCTGCCTCGGCGCCGGGCCGGGCCGGCGGGTGGAGGCCTGGCTCTTCGAGGACGAGGCCGTGCGGCGGGGCGTGGAGGAAAGGCTGCGCGCGGCGGGCATCGAGGCCAGGCTGCGCAGCGCCTACAAGCCGCTGCTGCACTTCTTCCTGGAGGAAGCGTCGCTGGAAGGGGTCACGGCGGTCCGTATCCGCTACCCCGTCCATGCCGCGGCAAACCCGCTTCGCTTCCGGATGGAGGCCTATCCCCTGGCCGGGCTGCTGGGTGGCCGGATGCTGCGCTTCGAGCCCGGAGGGGACGACCTGCATTACGAGGTCGGCCTGTTGCGGGAGGGCGGCGGCGAGGAGCGCCATCGGGTCTTCGCGCCGAACCGGCTCCGGCGGGACCTGCTGGGCCGGGAAAGCCTCTCGCCCTGCGGCTGGTGGTGCCGCTGGGACGCCGGACCGGACGGGCAGGTGGTGGAGGGCGAAGCCTTCGAGACGGAATACGAGGCGGCCTTCCGGCTCGCGATGGAGAGCCTGGACCGGC